>CAZBSB010000204.1:0-4553 GCA_964494535.1 uncultured Rhodospirillales bacterium | reverse complement strand
GGAAGGCCACCGTCATGCCGGCCATGGCGCGGAAACGGCATCGTCTGAAGCCGCAGTGGTGCCAGGGATCTTCCGCATGGCAGGCACTCAGGGAGCCGCTAAGAAATAGCGCGACACGACCAGGCAGGAATGCTGTTCGGAACGTCGTCGTGTGCTTCAATAGCCCAGTTTCGCTAATTCAACGCGGGCGCGGAGTTCGATGTCGTCGAGGATTTCGGTCAAGCGGGGGTCAGCAACGTCTGGGCGGCGGGTGCTGACCATTTGCGCCAGGCGCAAGAGCTGATCCTTGTCAATCAGGCCGGCCAGCAGGCCGAGGCGAATTTCTTCCAGCCGGTCAATCAGCGCCAACCCATGCGCCCGGCCGCGTTTACGGCGCGCCAGCGCGTCATCCACTTCCTGCAGCCCGGCCAGCTGGCTGATGGCGCCGAGATTGGCAACGCCGCCGGTCGCCAAAGCGGCTTCGGTTTCCGCCGGACCGTCCAAATGGCGCACAAAACTGCCGCCGGTGGTGGCGCTGGTCTTGGCGGTGCGCCGCGTTTCCCGCGCCGCTTGCGCGCCGCGCATGGCGCCAGGCCCGTCAACTTTATCAATCAAGGTCGCACTCCGGTGAACAGCCAGCCATTCTCGCCGGCTATGGTGAAGGATGTCTTATCACAAGCGCCTGGGTCGCGCACCCTATGCTTCAGGCGGCGGCAAATTCTGCCGCGACGGCAAGCCTGATGCCGCGTTCCTGCCGCTGACCCGCCTTTGGGCTGCGGTTGGGCTGAGAAAAACAATGTATCATCAATAACTTAATCTCAATTTAGGTTTTGGCACGGCTTTCGCATAGCTGGCAGCGGAGAAAGAGGAAGCCCGATGTCCCAGCGCCATTTGTTTATCGAATATTCAAACATGCCCTACCCACCGGCGGCGAAGTTTTGCCGCGCCCGCCGGTCTCCCCGCCTCGCGGCTCGCGGCCTGAGCATCGGGCTTCTGGTCTTCTCCACCCTGTTTTCCACGCTGGCGCCGTTGCCGGCGCAAGCGGCGCGCATCAAGGATATCGTGGATATCGAAGGCGTGCGCGACAATCTGCTGGTCGGTTATGGCTTGGTTGTCGGTTTGAATGGCAGCGGCGACAGCCTGACCAACGCTCCTTTCACCGGCAAAAGCCTGGTAGGCATGTTGGAGCGCCTGGGCGTCAATACCCGCGGCGACAACATGAAAACCAAAAACGTGGCCGCCGTCATGGTCACCGCGACGCTGCCGCCCTTCGCGGCACAAGGCAGCCGGATTGACGTGGCCGTCTCCACTTTGGGCGACGCCAAAAGCCTGCAGGGCGGGATGCTGCTGGTCACGCCGCTGCTCGGCGCGGACGGCGAGGTCTATGCCGTGGCGCAAGGTGCCGTGGCGGTAGGCGGCTTTACGGCCGAAGGCGCGGGGCAAAGCGTGACCAAGGGGGTGCCGACCTCTGGCCGGTTGGCGAGCGGCGCCATTGTGGAGCGCGAGATCAAATTCCGGCTGGGCGATTTGGAACAGCTGAAACTCTCCTTGAAGAACCCGGATTTCACCACGGCGCAGCGCGTCGCTGATGCCATCAACAAACATAACCGCCAGGCGGAAGCCGCGGCGCTCGACTCCAAAACCGTGCGCCTGACGCTCAGCCCGCAAAGCCGGCAGGATGTCGTCGGCCTCATTACCGCTATTGAGCAATTGCCGGTGACGCCCGATCAGATCGCCAAAGTGGTGATTGACGACCAGTCTGGCGTCATCGTGATGGGCGAGAATGTGCGCATCAGCACCGTGGCGATTGCTCAAGGTAATTTGACCATCCTCGTCACCGAAACGCCGCAGGTGTCGCAGCCCGAACCTTTCAGCCAAGGCGGCACGACGGCGGTGGTGCCGCGCACGGCGGTGGATGTGGATGAAGGCGGCGAGAAGCGCATGGCCTTGCTGCAAAGCGGCATTAGCCTGCATGAATTGGTGCAAAGCCTGAACGCGCTAGGCGTGGGGCCACGCGACATGATCACGATATTGCAATCCATCAAAGCCGCCGGCGCCTTGCAGGCCGATCTGGAGGTGCTGTGATGGACGCTGTCAGCTTCACGCCCGCTGAACGCTTCGCCCGCGCCGATGTTGCGGCGCGCGATTTTGAGGCCATGTTCGCCACCCAGATGCTGGCGCCGATGTGGCAGGGCGTGGAAGTTGATGAATATTTCGGCGGCGGCGCCGGCGAAGAGACTTTTCGCAGCATGATGCTGCAGGAATATGGGCGCGCCATCGCCGCCACCGGCGGCTTCGGCCTGGCGCCCGCCATCCGAACGGAAATGCTTCGCTTGCAGGAGATAGCGCCATGACCCAGCCCAGCCCGACAGCCCAGCCCAAACCAGCCGCGCCCGCCGGCCATGACTTGCAGCTGCTGCGGCTGATGCAGGAGCTGGTCGGCGTTATGGAGCAGGAAATTACGGTGGTGGAAGAGCGGCTGCAGGACGCGCTGCCGGATTTGGTGGCGCGCAAGCAGCGTTTGCTGGCGGATTATCAAGCGGAATTCAAGGCCGCCACGGCGCAGCCGGAATGGCTGCAGCGCCTGCCCAGCGCGCAGAAGCAGCAGCTGAAGACCATGGGGCAGCAGCTGGAGGAGACGGGCAAGCGCAATGCCCGCGCCGTCAAGGCGGCGGCGCAGGCGACGCAACGGTTTTTGCAGGGCGTGATGGCCACGGTGCGCGATGAGAAATGCGCGCGCTCGGGTTACGAGCATCTGGTGCAGCCGGCGCCGGTCGGCAGCACACAGGCCGTGCTGTTCAAAACCACGGCTTAAGGAGAATGGCGATGAGTGATGCCCGTATTGCCAGCGCGACTGCGACGCCAGCCAGCCTGGTGCCTAGTAGCCGGATGCCAGCTATGCTGTCAGGCGCTTCGCCGGATTTTTCCGGCTTGCTGCAGGCTTTTGCCCAACCCATGATCGAAGACGCGCCATCGCCCGCTGTGGCTGAAGCGCCGACCGAACCACCCGCTGCGCCAACGGCGGATGAGGAGAGCGATGAGCAGCCGACGCGGCGTGATGCCGGCAAAACGGTGCGCGCAACGGCAGCACCACTGGCGCAAGTGGCGCCACGCGCGCCCATAGCCGATGAGACGGCAGATGACGCGGCGGGGACTGATTGCCTGTCTCACACCACGGTTGGCGCTGATGCATCGGCGCCTGCCATCAAACCAGACAGCGGGACTGATAACGCCACCCTGCTGGCCGAAGCCGCGCCTCCGCCCGAGACCAGGCCGGAGGATGCCGTGCTGACCTGGCTGGCCGGGCAGCAAGCCCTGACTGTCCCAAAAATTGTGGCGTCGCAGAAGGCGACGCCGGCGCCCACCGACTCTGCCGCTTCAGCCGGCGCCGCTGCGCCTATCAACGTCGCACCGGTCATTGCTCCCATGCCGCAGGACGCGCCGGTTGAAGCTGCTGACGCGCCTGCCGGACTGATGCCCGGAACGGCACCAACACCGGATTTCAAGCAGCCGTCGTTGCTGCGCGCTGCGCCCATGCCAGTAACCGCCAAGGCAGTGGAAGCCGGCACACCCGCGCCCACCGCCGATGCTGCCGTTGCCAGCACCGCGCTGCCCCCGCCGGTCAAGAATGCGGAGCCGGAAGTGACGCGCGCCCTGGCGGCGCAGGCCGTGCCGGAAGGCAACGGCAACGCCCCAACACCCGTCGCGCCACCGCAAGGCATCGCGCCGGTCAGCATCGCTGCTGCGCCGGTGGTGTCGCCGCCGGCAGCCAGGCCAGCGGACAGCGCGCGCAATGTGGAATCGAATTTCAGCGGCCTGGATGCTCTGAGCGGCGGCCGCGGCTTGAACGGTTATCAAGGCGCCACGCCGCTGGGCAGCGCGCGCGCCACGCGCCCCGGCAGCCTGCCAGCCACTGCAGTGGTGGAGCAAGTGGCGATCAAGCTGCACCAGCAGGCGCAAAGCGGGCTTGACCAATTGACCATCCAATTGCGGCCGGCCGATCTCGGCCGCGTGGACATCAAGCTGCAATTTCATGACGGCAGCGTCACCGGCACCATCATCGCCGACAGTCAGGCGACGCTTGATCTGCTGCAGAAAGACCAGCGCAGCCTGGAGCGCGCCTTGCAGGAAAGCGGTCTGCGCACCGACCCTGGTGCTTTGTCCTTCACGCTGCGCGATCCATCAGGGCAAGGGCAGCAGGCACCGTCAAACGGCCGCAGCGGCGGCCGCACCTTGACGGCCGAGGTGCTGCTGGCCGACGCCGGAGAAGCCGACGGTGAAGCCGCCATCATCACCGCCAATCGCGTCAATCTGCGCGTTTAGGCTCTTGCAGGAGTTAGGAGACGAACCATGGTTGAAGCCGTCAGCACCGCCACCAGCAATAACAGCGCTCTGCAAAGCCTGAGCGGCAATTACACGATGTTCCTCAAGCTGCTGACGACACAGCTGCAGAACCAAGACCCGCTCAGCCCCACGGACTCCACCACCTTCACCCAGCAGCTGGTGCAATATTCGCAGGTGGAGCAGCAGATCAAGACCAACGACAATCTCACGACGCTGGTGGACAGCACCAA
>CAZBSB010000203.1:0-4573 GCA_964494535.1 uncultured Rhodospirillales bacterium | reverse complement strand
GCCGGCCATCCAGACCTTCGCCGCATCCTCACGGATTACGGTTTCGAAGGCCACCCGCTGCGGAAGGATTTTCCGCTCACCGGCTATGTGGAGGTGCGCTATGACGACGCACTGAAGCGCGTGGTCTATGAGCCGCTGCAACTGCCGCAGGATTATCGCAATTTCGACTTCATGAGCCCCTGGGAAGGTATGACCAACGTGCAGCAGCGCATGGTTTTGCCGGGCGACGAGAAGGCCGGGGGTGCGAAATGAAGAAATTTCTGATGATTATGGGCGGAATCTTCCTTGTATTTGTGCTGATTTTGGCTGTTGCCGTAGGTTTTTTGATGACCAAGGGGCTTTCCTTGGATGCGGAAAGCAAGAAGTACGTTGAGAAAATGCTGCCTGATTTCCTTCCCGCAATGACGCCGGAGAAATTCTATAGCTATGTTCATCCAGAAGACCAGGGCAAGTTGGATAAGCAGCAAGTCGAAAAATATCTCACGGCTTTTCGTGCTGGACTCGGGGAATATCAGTCTTCGTTGTCAGGCGTCCGCTGTAATGCCAATGTCAATATCACTCCGCAAGGAACAGGAACGACTGCAGACTGTATTGCCGAGGCTGGATTTAAGAATGGCGTGGCGAAAATCAAGATCTTACTCCTGCGAAGAGAAGACGCATGGAGTCTCGCGCGGATAGATTTTTTCTCAGACGCTTTACTGCCGAACGGTGAGGCAAAATAATGGCAGAATCCGCCCCTGACATGCAAATCAAGCATCTGCCCAACGGTCGCACGGAGCGGCCGTTCACGATGAATTTCGGGCCGCAGCATCCGGCGGCGCATGGCGTGTTGCGCCTGATTTTGGAGATGGATGGCGAGATCGTAGAGCGCTGCGATCCGCATATCGGCCTGCTGCATCGCGGCACAGAAAAACTCATTGAACACAAGACCTATCTGCAGGCGACGCCGTATTTCGACCGGCTCGATTACGTGTCGCCGATGTGCCAGGAACACGCTTTCGCGCTGGCGGTGGAGAAGCTGCTGGGCATAACGCCGCCGCCGCGCGCGCAATATATTCGGGTGTTGTTCTCCGAACTGACGCGCATTCTCAACCACATTCTCAACATCACCACCTTCGCCATTGACGTGGGCGCTGTCACGCCGTCGCTCTGGGGCTTTGAGCAGCGCGAAGAGCTGATGGAGTTTTATGAGCGCGTTTCCGGCGCCCGGATGCACGCCAACTATTTCCGCCCGGGCGGTGTGCATCAAGATATGCCGCTCGGCCTGGCGGACGACATTATGGCCTGGACGGAGCGGTTCCCGAAATTCATCAGCGATATTGAAACGCTGCTCACCGGCAACCGCATCTTCAAGCAGCGCACGGTGGATATCGGCATCGTCACCAAGGAGCAGGCGCTGGATTGGGGTTTCAGTGGCCCGATGCTGCGCGCCAGCAACGTGGCATGGGATTTGCGTAAGGCACAGCCATACGATGTTTATGATAGAATGGATTTCGATGTCGCCATCGGGCTGACCGGCGATTGTTATGCGCGCTATCTCGTGCGGATCGAGGAGATGAAGCAATCCATCCGCATCATGCAGCAATGTTTGCGCGAGATGCCGGCCGGCGCCGTGAAGGTGGATGACCACAAAATCGCGCCGCCCAAACGTGCCGAGATGAAGCACTCGATGGAAGCGCTCATCCACCATTTCAAGCTCTATACCGAAGGCTACCATGTGCCGGCCGGCGAGACTTATACGGCCGTGGAAGCGCCGAAAGGCGAATTCGCGGTCTATCTGGTGGCGGATGGCAGCAACAAGCCCTATCGCTGCAAAATCCGCGCGCCGGGCTTCGCGCATTTGCAAGGCACGGATTTCATGTGCAAAGGCAGCATGTTGGCCGACACGGTGGCCATCATCGGCAGCATGGATGTGGTGTTTGGAGAGATTGACCGATGAGCGCCGCGCATCAGCATGTTGAGCAACCCAAGGAATTCAGCTTCACGCCGGATAATCTGGCGCGGGCGAAGGCCATCATCGCCAAATATCCGGCCACGCGAGCGCAAAGCGCGTTGATTCCGCTGCTGCAACTGGCGCAACAGCAACATGACAATTGGCTGCCGCGCGCGGCGATGGATTATGTCGCCGCGATGCTAGACGTGCCGCCCATTCGCGCTTACGAAGTGGCGAGTTTCTATACGATGTTCAACCGCGCGCCGGTGGGCAAGCATTTGGTGCAAATCTGCACCACGACGCCGTGCTGGCTGCGCGGTTCGGACGGCATCAAAAAAGCCTGTCATGACAAGCTGGGCATCAATCCCGGCCAAACCACGCCGGACGGCGCGTTCACCGTGATGGAGGTTGAATGCCTGGGCGCCTGCGTCAACGCGCCGATGGTGCAGATCAACGATGATTATTACGAAGACCTGGATGAAAAGCTGATGGGCAAGATTCTGGATGATCTGCAGCACGGCAAGACTGTTCCGGTCGGCTCACAAACCGGCCGGCGCGGCAGTTGCGCGCAGAATGGCTCCACCAGTTTGAAGAAGGTGGAGAAATGATGCAACGGCACTTCTTCCTTAACCTCGCTATGCTTGCGGCGCTGTTCATCGCCGCGCCCTGCGTGGCGCAGGTTGTCACGGCGCAACCGCCTTCGCCGTTGCAGCAGGCGGCCAGCGGCCTGTGGCCAACGCAGCCGGAATGCGAAGCTGCAACCGGCAAAAATTGCACATACAATCAATGCAACAACGTCATCCAAGACGGCAATGTCAGTGTCTGCGACGGCGGATGGCAGCCGAAACCCACTGTTGAAGCGCAGCAACCCGCGCAAGGGCAGCAATGATGCTTGACGACAAAGACCGCATCTTCACGAATTTATACGGCTTCGAGGATTGGCGCCTGGCCGGCGCGCGGGCGCGCGGCGTGTGGAATGGTACAGCGGCGCTTATGGGTGTGGGGCGCGACAAAATTATCGAGGATGTGAAGGCCAGCGGCTTGCGCGGACGCGGTGGCGCCGGCTTCTCCACCGGCATGAAATGGTCGTTCATGCCAAAGGAGCCGGGAAAAGACGGACGCCCGAGTTACTTGGTGGTGAATGCGGACGAGTCCGAGCCCGGCACCTGCAAGGATCGCGATATTTTGCGCTTTGATCCACACCGGTTGCTGGAAGGCATTCTCATCGGCGGCTTCGCTATCGGCGCGCATACCTCTTATATTTATATCCGCGGCGAGTTCTACAACGAAGCCTCCAACATCCAGGTGGCGATTGAAGAAGCCTATGCCGCCGGCCTGCTGGGCAAGAACGCCTGCGGCTCCGGTTGGGATATGGATGTCTATCTGCATCGCGGCGCTGGCGCCTATATCTGCGGCGAAGAATCAGCGCTGCTGGAAAGCATCGAAGGCAAGAAAGGCCAGCCGCGCAACAAGCCGCCGTTTCCGGCCGGCGCCGGGCTGTATTCCTGCCCCACGACGGTCAATAATGTAGAGACCATCGCCGTGGTGCCGGACATCCTGCGGCGCGGCGCCGCCTGGTTCGCCGGCCTCGGCCGCCCCAACAACACCGGCACCAAGATTTTATGCATCTCCGGCCAAGTCAATCAGCCCTGCAACGTGGAAGAGGCGATGGGCATTCCGATGAAGGAACTCATCGAACATCATGCGGGCGGTGTGCGCGGCGGGTGGGACAATCTGCTGGCGGTCATTCCCGGCGGCTCCTCCACACCGCTACTGCCGCGCGAGATTTGCGACACGGTGCTGATGGATTTCGATAGCCTTAAGGCGCAGAAAACCGGCCTGGGCACGGCGGGATTGATCGTGATGGATAAATCCACCGACCTAATCTATGCCATCGCACGTCTCAGCCATTTTTATATGCATGAAAGCTGCGGCCAATGCACGCCCTGCCGCGAAGGCACCGGCTGGCTGTGGCGCGTGATGCAGCGCATGGTCAAAGGTAATGCCGAGATCGCGGAGATTGACCGGCTGATCGAGGTGACCAAAGAAATCGAAGGCAACACGATTTGCGCGCATGGCGATGCTTCGGGCTGGCCGATTCAAGGGCTGGTGCGGCATTTCCGCCCGGTGCTGGAAGAGCGGATCAACGCTTATCGCAAACAAGCCAAGGCGGCGTGAGGATAAGATAATGCCTAAACTTTCCATCAACGGAACGGAAATCGAGGTCGCGCCCGGCACCAGCGTGTTGCAGGCTTGCGAGCAGCTGGGGCTGGAGATTCCGCGCTTTTGTTACCATGACAAGCTCAGCGTGCCGGCCAATTGCCGCATGTGCCTGGTGGAAGTGGAAAAGACGCCGAAACCGCAAGCCAGCTGCGCCTTGCCGTGCGGCGAGGGCATGGTGGTGCGGACGAATAGCGACGTGGTGAAGAAAGCGCGCGCCAGCGTGATGGAACTGCTGCTCATCAACCACCCGCTGGACTGCCCGATCTGCGACCAGGGCGGCGAGTGCGATTTGCAGGATCAGGCCATGGCCTATGGTGGCGACCGCGGCAAATATGCCGAAGAGCGCCGCGCGGTGGCTGACAAGGAACTGGGGCCACTGGTCAAAACCGTGATGACCCGCTGCATCCAATGCACGCG
>CAZBSB010000202.1:0-4601 GCA_964494535.1 uncultured Rhodospirillales bacterium | reverse complement strand
GTGTGTCGCTTGGTAGCGCGTTATATTCACCAACCGCGCCTTGCTGCCATTCGCCGAGCTTGGTCTTAATCCACAGCATCATTTCTTCGGTTTTGTTTTGAATTTCTGGTAATGCTTCATTGACGGAATGAAAAATAATCGCTTCTGCCAATGCTGCGGCACTGAATACCGTGATCGCCGTAACAGTACTCGCGGCTATAGCTGGGCCAGCAATTACTAAAGTCCCAGTTCCTACAATTACGGCAACCCCAATTCCTGCGGCGGCCAAGACTCTTAAGTGCGCTTCCGCTTCGGTATAGCTGCCATTGCTCAGCGTTGCGGCAAAGCTAGCAATGCGCGTACGAATAATCTCTGTGGAGTTGATATAGTCCGGCGTCTCTGCCAAAGCACTATTTGCGACCTGCGTACCTCCAGTGAAGTTTGTCATCGGGTGTGCAGTACCGGCAGCTATCACTCCATCGGTTATTGATCCGGTGATGCCTGTATCTATAACCAATGTATTTCCGCCAAGATGCCATTTGCCTAGGCTCGATACGACATCGCCTTTGATAATATAGTGATAGTTCTCCACACCTTGCAGCAGGGCGGGGTTGAAAACTGGTGTACCAATCGCTGGAATTCTGTTTTCAAGCCCCTGTTGACCAGCCAAACCATTGAATGTTGTCAGAACGACATTTTGCTGCATTGACGCCAGTTCAGCACCTGCAAACTGAGCTAAAAAATCATGTGCCGCATATTCTGCCAGCGCCCCACCAAGGCTGTGGCCTGTAAAAGCAATTTCTGCGTTTGGCGCTCTGATGGAGTTAACGAAATTGAGCACCTGCAGTCTTCGAGAATCACTCCACTGCGTAATGCCAAGATTAAGGTCAGTCCATAAATCGCTTGCCGTTTCTGGCTCCGTGCCGGTGAAAGCGACAATGATGTCCGTGTATTGTCCTTGACCCACGCTGCCTTTGGCAAACACACGGTAATGAAAACCAGTCTGCAAAGTAGTGTTGATGTCAGAGAAGTCTTGAACAATCGTGTAGCCTGTCAGGCCCGTGCCTAGCGGCGGGTTCGTAACCCACAATGCATCCGAGCCTAATGGCGTCATGCCATACTCATAGGCTGCACCGGCGGCATGAGCCAACAGTTGCGAAGTCATTTCATCTTGCATCTTTTTCTCCATCGGGGTTTGGGCAAAGCTCAACAACGTATAAACCTAATCCTCCAAAAGGAGGTTTGGCATTCGCCACCGACATGGCCACACGACAACCCGAGGGCGAGGCAATGATCCCAATCGCGCTGGTGTTTTCTGCTAAAATCGGCGAGACAACATTCCCATCGATAAGAAACACACTGTCAAATCGTTTGGGTGTCGTCAGATCAGTTGTGGAGACAATGATGCCTTTTGCCGAGGGATGATAGCTGTAGCCTACTCCCCATGGCGCGGGCACCAACAGTTTCTCAACACGTCCCTCGGGATAAAACCACCACATGGCTTGGTCGAGAGTCCTCGGCCAATTTGTGCCAGTTTTGTTGATTGCGTAATCACTGTAGAGAAAATAAGCTTTCTTGAACTCAGCATACTGAACATGAAAACGGTTATAGACACGAGGCTCATTCGCTATCCCAAGATCAAGTCTGACAACCTCGCCATTTTCCTTATGATGCACAATATGCGGTGGTACCTCGCTGCTAGTGGAGAATTCTAGCCAGCCGTCTTCGGGGTGAAGCAGGCGGCTGTCATTTGTCGTTGCCAAAGCAGAGCGCTCGTATATCTCTCTGTCACAATTTCTAACATTTTTAGGCGCTTCTTCCAGCCTTCCAATCTTCTGATTATTTTCTAGCGTTCCATAATAATAACTATCAACTGTGCCAGTATTGAATAGAATATGGCCTTGAAAAAAACAGTTTAGCCAAGCCTGACGCCTGAAAACTCTGACGCCCTGCTCAATATTCCAAATCAAGATGTCTGGAATGAAAGGGTCAGCGTTTGGTAAAATTTTCGAGAAACGACCATTGAAGATGAATTCTTGGTCATTGATCCAGAAGGCACGATTTTCCTTCCCCCCCCAGAGACCGTAGCCGCTGCGATAGGTTTTGTAAGAACTGTTGGGGAAGGTAATATCGCGATTTCTATCCTGCGTAGCCTCACGCCAGACTTGGCCAATGGTACTGTCGTAGATGATTCGTCCGATGAACGCATAATGGCGCACGAGCGGGATGGAAAAAAGATAGGCCAGCACCAAGTGCACCGCCACGATAAAGGCGACGACCCCAAGCCAACGCTGCATGCGCCGCTTCAGCGGCAGCTTTTCGGGTGCTCCCCAGTCTTTATCGGTGTTTTTTGGTTCTTTTGTAGTCAAACGGCACACGCTCTATGGCGGGACTGACGCGTGCAAAATAATCTTTATATGCAACTTCTACAAGTGAATTCCGTTTTGCCTTCAATGATCTGTTATGTGCTGTAGCCGTTAGCCCAGAATCAGATTGCAGGATGATGTGCCCACGAAACTCTCACGGCATTTATGATTGTGTGAAGCCAAGTCATCATGATTGAAGCCAGCGTGTCTTGATCCAGGCTTTGCCGCTTGACCTAAGCTCAAAAACCGGAGTCTGTACCCCTATATATAGGGAAGGTCTGTGCGGTTTTAGGTCATACATCTATCAATCCGTCGAATTTAAGGGCACGCTTTTTGTAAAATATGGACGCTATGAGACGTGTGGAGACAGTGGAGGACGCTGGTGGACAAAACGGCTGAATGAGTTGGAAAAACCTGATTTTCCTTGACTTTTTGCAATCTTGTGATATAGTTACGGCATATTGAGACTTGCTTTTGTAGCCGCCTGGAGTTTGTCTGCGCGGCTTTTTTGTTGCCTAAATTTCTATGCCCAGCCGCCTGTTCTCCCGAATGGCGGTTTTTTTATTTCCTAAATTCATTTTATCCGGAGGCACGTTATGCACGGCCACGATACCAAAAAACCAGATACCCGACTTCAATTCCAGCAAGCCGCCAAAGATGCTTGCAAGCCCTATACTGATGCCAAGGCGGGCTTACATACTCCGTCTGGTTTGTCAGCCAGTGGTAACACCACTGGGAATACCAATAGGGGCAACACCAAAAGTTCCACGCAAGTTGAGAGTTTGGTAATACCACCTCCAGTGGTGCTACCAAACTCGTGCGGGCTAAAGCCCGGTAATACCAGTGGTGTTACCATTTTAACGCTGCTTGACGTGTCTAAATCTGTAGCAAAGAGTCAGGTTCGGCGGGATTTCATCGTTTAGGCCAACTCCAGGAAACCGGCTCGCTCTCGATATTAGTTTCGCCGAATTCCTTGCGAAGCTGGACAAGCTTAGTGTTTTTTTGATCGCTTAACTGAGAGACGAGCGTTTCTGCGTGGGAAACTATAATGACTTGTGATCTGCGCGAAGCTTTGACGATCAATCTTCCAAGAGCGGGCAGCAATGAAGGATGAAGGCTGTTTTCTGGCTCATTCAGAATGATGAGCTCTGGCGGCCTAGGGGAGAGCAAGGCAGCAGCTAGCAGGATATAGCGCAGAGTACCGTCCGATAGTTCTGCGGCTTTAAGGGGACGTAATAGGCCCTTTTGTTGCATTAAGAGCTCGAATAGCCCGGTCGGAGCTTCAATATGAACCGATGCCCCATCAAACGCGTCGGCTATTGTTTCTGCGAAGTCCTCGACGGAGCCAATCTCGATGATTGTTTCAATGGCAGCGGCTATGTTTGCCCCATCGCTGCTCAAAACAGGGGAATACGTGCCAACCTGAGGGCGACGAGCCGGAGCATCACTATCTGTGCGAAGATGGTCATAAAACCGCCACGCACGCATACGTTCCCGTAGGACCAGAAGTTCCGGGGCAGAACGCGGGTCGCCGCAATGCGTCATCATGCTGTCAAAAGTAGCAAGCGAATGGGTGCTATCAGTCCAGGCACCATTTGCATCACGGATACGCACAGCTGGCCCATGTCGCTCGGCAAAAACATTTGACCGGCTTAACTCTTGCCCGGCCCATTGGCATTCAACTTTAATCTCTGGGTCTTGTGTAAACATGGACGGAGGATTAGGTGGGCTGGGTGGAGGTAATCCCAGGTCAATTGCATAACCATAATCGTCACTCGAAAACCCAAGTCTAAGGCTAACGGGCTCTTTGCGCCGCGTGCCATGAACAGGCTGTTCACCGGCTTTCATCGCGCGTGAAAAAGCCTCAGGCCCGGCCCACAGGGTTGAATCTAAACCGCCTTCATCTGCCAACGACTGGATAACGCGGCCTTGGGCAACATCGGCGAGTAACCTCAACGCTCGATAGAGACTGGATTTGCCACTTCCATTGGCTCCAGTAATTATGGTGAGCTGTTCGCATTCCAGCCGAGCATCTCGTAATGATCTGTAGCCCGCGATTGCCAGCTTATTTATCATTGAAAATCTCTATTACTTTATTTGACGGCTAAGCTTAGCGCCCAACGGCGACCTGTCAAACGCAACATTTAAACCACCAGAGTCATTGAACTGACCAACTTATAACCAAGGAGGTGTGATGCTCGTTCCCGTCGATTACAAGAAGTTTCAGGAACAGTTGAATGCGCTGGGGCCGGAACA
>CAZBSB010000201.1:0-4632 GCA_964494535.1 uncultured Rhodospirillales bacterium | reverse complement strand
CGCGTGGTGGCGATCACCGCCGCCATGCCGTCCGGCACCGGGTTGGATATTTTCGGCAAGCGTTTTCCGAAGCGCACCTTCGATGTTGGCATCGCCGAGCAACATGCGGTCACTTTCGCCGCCGGCCTGGCCTGCGAAGGCTTCAAGCCCTTCTGCGCCATTTACTCCACCTTCTTGCAGCGCGCTTATGACCAGGTGGTGCATGACGTCGCCATTCAAAAGCTGCCGGTGCGCTTCATGCTGGATCGCGCCGGCCTGGTGGGCGCCGACGGCCGCACCCATGCTGGCGCGTTTGACCTGGCCTATCTTGGTTGCCTGCCGGGCATGATGATCATGGCGGCGGCTGATGAAGCGGAATTGATGCATATGGTAGCAACCGCCGCGGCTTATGACGAGGCGCCTTCTGCCTTGCGCTATCCGCGCGGCGAAGGCACCGGCGCGGCACTGCCGGAGCGCGGCACAATTCTGCCCATCGGCAAGGGGCGCATCATCCGCGAAGGCAGCAAGATTGCGCTACTCAGCCTCGGAACGCGGTTGACCGAATGCCTCAAGGCGGCGGACGTGCTGCAGGCGCGGGGACTCAGCACCACCGTGGCGGATGCGCGTTTCGCCAAGCCGCTCGATATTGATTTGATTACCCGTCTCGCCGCCGAGCATGAAGTGCTGGTCACAGTGGAAGAGGGCGCCATTGGGGGCTTCGGCAGCCAGGTGGCGCATGAGTTGGCACGGCTGGGCGCTTTGGATCACGGTATCAAGCTGCGCCCCATGACGCTGCCGGATATCTGGCAAGACCAGGACGCGCCGCAGCGCCAATATGACGAAGCCCGGCTCAACGCGGCGCAAATTGTGGCGACTGTGCTGACGGCGCTGGGCATGGAAACCGGCGCCGAAAATGTGCGCGCGGCCATAGCCTGAGCGTATGGGCGTTTGCCGCGCCGTATTATTGCCGGATTTGGCGCGCATGATGCGCCGCTCCCGGTGGAGCGCAACAACAAGGAGAATGACATGATGCGGCTAGCCGCTGGCGCGATTATTCTGGCACTGGCCTGCCCCGGCGCCGTCATGGCCGAAACCGCGCCGCAACCCATCAAGACCGCTACGGCAATCGCCATGCCCGATCTGGCTAAGCTACAGCCCGCGACGCCCCAGGCTAGTGCGCAGCAAGTGGTGGCCAGACTCTATGACCATCTGCTGCGCGCCATGCGCCAGGGCGAGGCGCAGAATTTCCAGCAGCGTTATGACGCCTTGCAAGCCGGCATCGAGCGCAGTTTCGATCTGCCGCTGATGACGCGCTTTGCCGCTGGCACCGGTTGGCTAAAGGCCGATGCCGTGCAGCAGCAACGCCTCATCAACGCCTTCAGTGACTTCAGCATCGCCACCTATGCCAGCCGCTTCAAAGCCTATGATGGTGAGGAATTCATCATTACTGGCGAAAAACCGGCCGAGGGCGGCGGCATGATCGTGGAGACCAAGCTAGTACCTAAAGATGACGCGCCGGTGACGCTGAATTATCTGCTGCGGCAGGACAAGCAAGGCGCGTGGCGCATCAACGACGTCTATCTCGATGCGACTATCAGCGAGATGGCGACGCGGCGGGCGGAGTTCAGCGCCGTCATCAAGGCCGATGGTGTGGACAGTCTGATCGAGAATATTCAGAACAAGGCGCAGGCGCTGCGCCAGCTGTGATGGTCAAGGCAGGACGCGACCGGGAAATGGCGCAGCACATGACAGGAACGAGCCAGGCTGACCTGTTCCAGTCCCTCGGCACACGCTTGCGAGACGTTTTAGCCTCATGATCTGGCGCCACGGACTCATTCTGGCGTTTGTGGTAGCGCTTAATTTTGCGTTGTGGTCGCTGTCCAACCCGTCGGCGCAAGAGCGGCCATGGGGCGGGCAGATCAACGGCCTCTCATATACGCCGTGGCGCGCCAAGCAAAACGCGGAGCGCGGCGCCATCGCCAGCCCCGCCGAGATTGAAGCCAATATCGTGCATCTGTCGCGGCACGCGCTGAATGTCCGCACCTATGGCACGACCGGCGGACAGGAACTGGTGCCCAAGCTGGCCAGCAAATATGGGCTGCAAGTCACGCTCGGCATCTGGATCGGCAACGATCCCGCCGCCAATGAATTAGAGATCGCCAACGGCATTGACCTGGCGCACAGCAATCCCAGCGTCAAACGCATCCTGGTGGGCAATGAAAGCCTCCTGCGCGGCGATGTTTCCGTGCCCCAACTCACCGAATACATCCAGCGGGTGCAGCGGCAGGTCTCCGTACCGGTTTCCACCGCCGAGCCGTGGCATGTGTGGCAGGAGCATCCCGAACTGGTGCCGGTAGTGGATTTTATCACCACGCATATCTTGCCCTATTGGGAAGGGGTGCCGATTGATCGGGCGCTGGATTTTGTCGCCGGCCGCTATAGCGATATCAGCAAGGACTATCCCGGCAAGCATATCATGATCGGCGAAGTCGGCTGGCCGAGCGAAGGACAATGGTTCAAGGGCGCGGAGCCGTCGCGCATCAATCAAGGGCGCTTTATCCGGCAGTTCCTCAATTACGCCACCGAGCAGAAGCTGGATTACTTCATCATTGAAGCCTACGACTCGCCGTGGAAACGCACTTTGGAAGGCACGGTGGGCGCCCATTGGGGCTTGTGGGAGCGCGACATGAGCGAGAAATTCCCCATGAGCGGGCCGATTGTCGAACGCCGCAACGGTCTGATCGGCTTTGCCGCCGCCACCGTGCTGGCCTGCTTGCCGATTTTGGTTTTCCTGCGCCGGCAACGCAATCTGCGCGGCGGCGGGCAGCTGTTTTATGCGCTGTTAATTCAAGCCGTCTGCTCCGTGCTGGTCTGGGCGGTGCTGGCGGCGCTGGCGGAAAACATCATCACCTCATCGTCGCTGGCTTGGGTGGCGCTGATTCTGGCGCAAATCGTGCTGCTCGCCGTGCTGCTGGTGGATGGCTATGAGCTGACGGAAGTGACCTGGGCTAACCGGTGGCAACGCCAGTTCTTGCCGCTGGATACGCCCCTGTCGCCCAACCCACCCAAAGTTTCCATCCATGTGCCGTGCTATAATGAGCCGCCGCATATGGTCATCGAGACGCTGAACGCGCTGGCGCTATTAGACTATCCCAATTTCGAAGTGCTGGTGGTTGACAATAACACCAAGGATGAAGCGGTATGGAAACCCTTGGAGGAGCATTGTGAGCTACTGGGCAAACGCTTCCGTTTCTTCCATTTGCCCAAATGGCCTGGCTATAAAGCAGGCGCTTTGAATTTTGCGCTCAAGCAAACGGATGAGGCCGCGACCATCATCGGCGTGATTGACAGCGATTATGTGGTGACGCCCGACTGGCTGCGCCGCACCATCCCCTATTTCGAGCGGCCACGCGTCGCCTTCGTGCAGGCGCCGCAGGATTACCGCGACTGGCCGGGCGACAGTTTCAAAACCATGTGCAACTGGGAATATGCCGGTTTCTTCCATATCGGCATGGTGCAGCGCAATGAGCGCAACGCCATCATCCAGCACGGCACCATGACGCTGATCCGCAAATCCGCTTTGTGGAAAGTCGCCGGCTGGAGCGAATGGTGCATTTGCGAGGATGCCGAGTTGGGGTTGCGCCTGTTCGAGGCCGGACATGAATCCGTCTATCTCAATCATTCGTTCGGCAAGGGGCTGATTCCCGACAGTTTCGCCGGCTATAAATCGCAGCGCTTCCGTTGGGCTTATGGCGCAGTGCAGATTATCAAGCGGCATCTCGCAGCGCTGCTGCCCGGCGGCAAGGAGCTGACGACGGGGCAGCGCTACCATTTCGTTTCCGGCTGGCTACCTTGGTTCGCCGACGCGGCCAATTTGCTGTTCGCGGTGGCGGCGGTGTTTTGGTCGGTGTTGTTGTGGTTCAAGCTGGTGGAGTTTCCGCCGGCCATTTTCCTGGTGCCGACCTTGAGCGCCTTCGCTTTCAAGGTCATTGCCAGTTTCTGGCTCTATAGCCGGCGCCTAAACTGCCCCTGGCGCGATCGTGTGGGCGCCGCTATTGCCGGCATGGCTCTCACGCACACGGTGGGGCGTGCCGTTTGGCAGGGGCTGTTCACCTCCGGCAAGCCGTTTTTCCGTACGCCTAAATGCGCCGACCGGCCGGCTTTCATGCAGGGCATTCTGATGGCGCGGGAAGAAGCGGCCTTGTTGGCCGCCTTGCTGATCTGCGCTTTCAGCATTCTGCAACTCTATGGCGCCGTCAATCGCGATGCGGTATTGTGGGCGGCAATGCTGCTGGTGCAGTCCCTGCCCTATTGGGCGGCATTGGCGGTTTCCATGATCAACGCCATGCCCAACTGGCGCCACAAAGCCATCGTTGACTCGGTTGCCGGCTTGTCGGCTTGATGAGGGAGGGTGTGATGCGTTGCCTATCTTTGCTGGTCGCTCTAGCCATATTGCTCAGCCCGCAGGTGATGGCCGGCAAAGGCAACAAGAAAGAAGCCGAAGAACTGCGGAAATTACTGCACGGCAAAGAGGTCATCGTGCGCGACCAGACTTGGCGCCTCTGCCGCTATGACAGCGACTGTGTGATCGCGGACTCGCTTTGCCCGGGTACTTATTGGGCAATTAATAAAATTCATCTCCGGCAGAATAAC
>CAZBSB010000200.1:0-4640 GCA_964494535.1 uncultured Rhodospirillales bacterium | reverse complement strand
AACCCTTCAACCACCTGCAGCAAGTACCGAAAAATCCAGAATGGCGTCCCCTACGTCCTTTATACCCATGTTTATGGACGTCTCATGCCGTCTCTGGTTGTATGTTATATTGTTGGATTTCATTGCTTTATATAAATTCATCATCCGCTATCGTCTCCTGACGTTCCTTACAATCTAACCATTGTTTGTGGGTTGGTTTGTGGGTTATAATCGGCTTCCAGCTTGATTTGAACCGGAGAAGCCATGCCGCGTGTCATCGGAAAGTTATCAGCTCTGGCCGTCAACCGCGCCAAGGAGAAAGGCCTCTATGGCGACGGCGGGGGCTTGTATCTGCAAGTTGGGCTATCAGGCAACAAGTCCTGGCTGTTCCGCTATATGCAGCACGGTAAATCCCATGCAATGGGGCTGGGCGCGTTAAACGCGGTATCACTGGCCGAAGCCAGGGTAAAGGCAGCGGATTGCCGTAAGTTGCTGGCTTCATCCTTTGACCCGTTGGATACAAAGAAGTCAGAACAGACCCAAGCCAGAGTCGCCGCCGCCAAAGGCACGACCTTTGAAGTCTGTGCGAAGGCCTATATCGAAGCCCACAAAGCCAGTTGGCGACAGGAACGCCATGCCAAGCAGTGGGATCAGGCCTTAGCCAAACATGCCTATCCGATTATCGGCAAATTACCGGTGCAGGCTGTTGATACGGCTCTAGTGGTCAAAGTGCTGGAACCGATCTGGCAAAAGAAGACCGAGACGGCCAAGCGGCTCAGAGGCCGTATCGAATGTATCCTCGATTGGGCGAAGGTCAGGGAATACCGCCAAGGCGAAAACCCAGCCCGTTGGCGGGGACATTTAGAAAACCTGCTCGCAAGACCATCCAAGCTGATTAAGGTCGAGCATTTTGCGGCACTGCCCTACGGCAAGGTGCATAATTTCCTGCAAGCAGTAGAGAAACAGCCCGGACTGGGAGCCAAGGCCTTAAAGCTGGTCATTTACACGGCTTGCCGGAGTAATGAAGTGTTGGGAGCCACTTGGGATGAGATTGACCTGTCCAATAAGGTCTGGATAATCTCCGCCGAGCGCATGAAGGGCGGCAAGGAGCATCGGGTGCCGCTAACGGCTCCCGCGCTGGCTATTATCAAAGACCTCAAAAAAGAACGGGACGAACTGCCGGAGGACGAACAGAGCCAATTTCTGTTCCCCAGCCCAAAAGGCAACACAGCACTATCCAACGTCGTTATGCTGGCGCTGCTCAAACGGATGAAACGCCGGGATATCACCGTGCATGGCTTCCGGTCGTCATTCCGTGACTGGGCGGCGGAACAGACCAACTACCCCAGGGAAGTCGCCGAAGCCGCCTTGGCCCATGCCATTCAGAGCCGGGTTGAGGCCGCTTATCGTCGCAGTGACCTGTTCGACAAGCGCCGCCTGCTCATGGAGAAGTGGGCAAGGCACTGCCAGCAACCTGTCACCGAAGGCAAGGTTGTGGAGTTAAGGGCAGTTACCAAGAAAGCGGAGAAGAAATAATTTTTTGCGTCAGATTGTTTAACAACGGGCTTCAGCCCGCATGATCTGCGTTCAACGGCCTGCCGTTCAACGCGGAGCGCAACTTGCGCGTAGCTTTTAACTGTTCAACGGTATTTTACGTTGTGGTTGCACCTGTTCAATAAATCGTGGTCAGACCACAAAGGTAACACCAAAGGTAATACCAAAAGTTTCACGCAAGTTGAGAGTTTGGTATTACCACCTCCGGCGGTGTCACCAAACTCATGCGAGCTGAAGCTCAAAATTGTTGCCTAATTATAATCAACAAAAACAGCAGCAACTAATTATGAGCAGGTAAGCCAGTGACGCGCTGGGGGGCACAAAAAATGCTTAAGCACCCTTTTCTTGCATTCCCACAGGGGATGCTTAGGCGCTTTGTCCTGTAAATTTGGTTGCACCATTTTTGGCTGACATTTCTTGAACTGCGCGTTTTAATCAAGATTGCTGTCTAGTGGAGGTTAGATCATGCGTCAAAAAATCCTTGCCCGGCGCAGAAAATGAGCAAATCGTATACCTTTGCAGGATGGCTATTTCTTTATGCAAATTTGGCATGTTGTGTGTTTGCCGTGGCGTTACGACAGTCACCGGCATCAGAAGGATAGCAATCCAATGTCACATCATTTGTTAAATCTGAGCAGCCGAAGCCCGTTGAACATAACAATCAGGCTCGCGCCCATATCCGCGAACACAGCCATCCATAATGTCGCCGCGCCTGCAAAATTTAATGCCAGAAATACTGCTTTGATGCCAATCGCCAAGGTAATGTTTTGTTTTAAGATGTTATTGGTCTTACGGCTGAGCGCGATGAAAAGCGGAATACGGCGTAAATCATCTTCCATCAATGCGACGTCCGCCGTTTCCAATGCCGTATCGGTTCCCGCTGCGCCCATCGCAAAGCCGATGGAAGATTTGGCCAGCGCGGGCGCATCGTTAATCCCGTCACCAACCATGCCGACTACACCGTAGCGTTGGCGCAGTTCTTCAATGGCTTTAAGTTTGTCAGCCGGTAGCATATTGCCTTTTACATCTTCGATACCGACTTCGGCGGCAATCGCGTTCGCCGTCATTTGATTATCGCCGGTCAGAAGCACGCAATGCACACCAAGCGCTTGCATGTCTTTCACTGCCTCTGTGCTGGAATCGCGGATAGTATCCGCCACTGCGAAAATACAAAGCGGCGTCTGCCCGGTCGCTAGCACCACCGCCGTCTTGCCTTGCTTTTCAAGCTTCTCGAGCGCCAATTCTACATTTGAGCCGCAAACGCCAAGTTCTTCAATAAGTCGATGATTGCCAATATTATAAAGTACGCCGTCGATAACACCCTTGACACCACGACCAGTGATGGATTCAAAACTAGTTACATCCATCAACTGGCTTGCGCCCTGTTGTTGCGTCCAATGGGCAACAATGGCCGAGGCAACCGGGTGTTCCGAATGCGAATCCAGGCTTGCCGCCAAGTGCAGAAACTTCTCTTCCAGGCCGCTATCGAACGGTATGATGTCCGTAACTTTCGGTTTGCCATGCGTGAGTGTGCCGGTTTTATCAAGCGCCAGTGCTTTAAGCTTGCGGCCTTCCTCCAGATAGACCCCGCCTTTAATAAGAATGCCGTTACGAGCCGCTGCCGCCAGGCCGCTTACCACGGTGACCGGCGTGGAAATCACCAACGCACATGGGCAAGCAATCACCAGCATGATGAGAGCTTTATAGAGCCAGGGCATGAATTCCGCGCCGAGGGCCAAAGGCGGCACGGCTGCAAGCAAAATGGCGACAACGACTACGACAGGCGTATAGTAACGGGCGAATTGATCAACAAAACGCTGGGTTGGCGCGCGTTCGCCTTGCGCCGCTTGCACCGAGCGGATGATACGCGCCAGCGTCGTATTACCCTTATTAGCCGTGACACGGAATTCAAACGCGCCACGTTCATTGACGGTGCCTGCGAATACCTGATCGCCGGATTTCTTCTCCACCGGCATGCTTTCACCTGTGATTGGAGCCTGATTGACCGTGGATTGGCCACTAACAATTACACCATCGAGTGGGAGACGCTCGCCGGGTTTAACCTTAACAATCGCACCTATTGCCACTTCGGCGGCAGGTGTTTCTTTCCATCCCGCGTCGGTTTTAATCATCGCCGTCTCCGGCGTCATTTCCATAAGTTGGCGGATAGCACTACGAGCGCGGTCAAGCGAATAAACTTCGATCAATTCGGCCAGCGCAAAGAGAAATGTTACCATCGCTGCTTCCGGCCATTTGCCGATGAGCATAGCACCCACGACGGCGATGATCATAAGGAAGTAAATATTTAGCGTAAAGGTTCGCAGGGCAACGATGCCTTTTTTTACTGCCTCAATGCCGCCTATGGCGATTGCAAAAATGGAAAAAACAACGACAGCAACTGATTGTTCGTTATTGGACAGCCAACCAGTCACTTCTGCGGCGATGGCGGAAAGGCCGGAAAACCCAACCAACAGCTTAGCATGCAGGGAAACCGTTTCCACATGTTCGACGGGCGCGTTCGCCGCGCTGTCCTGGCGCCTAGGCTCCATATTAATGTCCCGTAGCGCTTCAAAGATCAACACATCATTCTCCAGATGATGC
Source organism: uncultured Rhodospirillales bacterium (assembly GCA_964494535.1). Taxonomy (GTDB): domain Bacteria; phylum Pseudomonadota; class Alphaproteobacteria; order UBA9219; family RFNS01; genus JAGOHT01. Next base: position 506 of record CAZBSB010000200.1, on the reverse strand, counting down.
GTTACCTTGAGTTCGCGCTGCATCAGGTTAAACCGCAATTTCTCCACGCCGCTCATGCCCTCAAGGCGATTGCGGATTAGGCGCTCCTCAGTAGGGCAGTCCATCTTTTGAACAATGTAAGTATTTTCTTTGCGCGGCATGGTTATCATTCCTCATGCTCGGTTACTTCGCGCGCCAAATTGAATCGGTGATATAGGGCAGGCAGTACGAACAGTGTTATTGCCGTGGCCACGATCAACCCGCCAATAACGACTACAGCCAGAGGCTTCTGCACTTCCGCACCCGCTCCGGTCGAAATTGCCATCGGCACATAGCCCAGTGAAGGCACAACCGTCGCCATAATCATGGCACGCAGACGGTTTAATGTGCCTTCGCGTATGGCTTGCATCTGTGGTAAGCCTTGTTGTGCAAGTTGGTTAATGCTGGTGATCATCACGAGGCCATTCAAGACCGAAATGCCGGAGAGCGCTATAAAGCCTACGCCAGCCGAGATCGAAAACGGCATG
>CAZBSB010000199.1:0-4646 GCA_964494535.1 uncultured Rhodospirillales bacterium | reverse complement strand
GCGACATCGTCCGCGTGAACACGCAGCAGTAATCGCTGCAGCAAACTGTCCTCACCCTGCCAAAGCCGCGTGATGTGGACACCTCGATTCGCCGCAATGTCCTTCTGCAACTGCAGGACAGCCGGGGGGTATTCGTTCAAGCATTCGAACTGCAACCACTCCATATTCAGTTGCAGTGCCGGCAGCTCATCGACGACGGCCTTCAAACGGTCCTTCAGAAGAATCGGCACACTCAGCTTGGCCAGGTCGTCGCCCAACCTCTTGGTCCAAGCGTGTGAGAACTTCTCAATTGCGCGACGCCAGACTGTGATCCCAACGAGTTCAAGCGTCATGCCAAGCTGCCGCTTCAATTCCCTGACATGGCCGCCCAGTTGCGCAGCCGGGAGCTCGCTTCGAAACAGCATCGCAACAACGACCTCGGGCCGCGTCGCCAGGACCTTGAACGTATCAATGCTGCACAGGGGTAATCGACCGAATGCGGACCACAGCCCGTCGAGCATCGACCAGGAGTCATGGTCAAAATCGTCGCCCATGGCCACCAACACGGCATCAATTGCGGCGAGACGCGCTGCAGCGTCTGGCAACCGAATGGCCACAGCCAACGCACAAGCGGGCAGCGGGTCGGCGGTAGCTGCGTCGTCTTCACTGGCAAAACCACCACCGATACACAAAGGCCTGAACTCCAGCGCAGAGCCTGGCGCAGGATAGACAAGCCACGGCGCAAACTCCGGCCTCAGCCCCTCGATACTCCACACGCCGGATGGCGCTCCTTCGGACATCGATTGGGACAGTACTCGCGGCGCTTCGGCCGGGCGCAGTATGGGCGAGGCCAATACCTCGCAGCCTTGCACCTGTTCCAGCTGAACCCGCCTCAAGTCTTCATCTTCCAGCGCGACAGCCATCACCTTCGGCCGCAGTGCCACGTCGTAGCGCGACACGCTCATGCTGAAGTTCCGCTTGCCGCCGACCATCAGACGCAGTTCAACCCGCGCATCGAGCTCGCTGGACAGGCTCAGTAGCGCTTCGATCTCGCCATAAAGATCAAGCAGGCGCACTTCTGCAAAGCCTTTGACGATAGGAACCATGCGGCGCGAGAGCGACGAATCCGAACGGCCCAACACAGGGTCACCCCTCAGCTCCAGCTCGACCTCATACTTTTTCGGCTGGTCGGGGTTCTGATCGAATATGAGGATGCGCACGCCTGCGGCATGCCGCAGGGACATGACACTCCCACTAACGACGGGCGTCCCCTCGACATCAAACGCCCGCCCGCCGCTCGCGGGGAATGGCACCCACACCCGTAACTCGCGAGGAGATTCGGGCCAGCGCAGATGGACCAGAACGTCTTTGGGCGGCGTTGACAAGACCTGGAGGGTGACGGCATGACCTTGAGCGGTCTTCCGAAATGCTCCTATCTCGGCTCGGCCCGACTCGACGGCCAAATCCGCGAAACCCCAGCCAGAGAACTCGACACTCGCATCCTCGGCCGACGTACCCGACAAGAACCGCTCACTTGAGTGTGCTGAAACCAAGATAAAACGGAAGCGACCTATGCGCTCATCGTCCTCGAAGACTTGCAGCTCGACCGGGCCGCAGTAACGTGCCGGATCGATCTGACTCCTGCTCCCCGCCGCGAACCAATGGAGGCCCTTGCTCAGGACCACGCGCGCACCCTCATCGTCATAGCGCACGACATGGGGCTTACCGCGAAAAACTGGCCAAGGTCTGGATGCGTATGCAGCACGCCTCCCCTCGAGCACCAGGCTACCGGACAGCTTACGAGTCTGCCCAAGCCGCACCTTCCATGAGTCATTCGTGTCCGAAATCTGAACACTCCCGGACACACGCCACAGCACAAGTGTCTTTCCGGAATCGACATGGAGTTGCCCCAGCAGCTCACTACCCGGAGCACTCTCCTCGAGCGACTCCAAGATGCTGCCCTCGGCCACTGCGACAAGTGCTTCGGCGTCAGGCAGCCTAAGGTCACCCGCGCCAGCAAGCCGATAACGCTCGCCCTCGGCAACGAACACCCATGGCCCATCGATGTCGGCCAAGCTCTCGCCACCGGGCAGGGCGACGCCACCTTCGACGACATCATTCCCAGCGGTACGCAAATGGAGAATGTGCTCATCGCAGGCCACTCGACCCGACCAACGCCAACGCTGTGTTCCAAACGTCACAGTCGCCCTATCACTGCCCAGCAGAAGCCTGCCGCTGGTGAGCGCCCCGCGTTCGCCAATAGTTATGTCAACTTGGAAGTAGCGAGGAAGCGCCGATGCAGTTCCAAGCCCGAACTGCTGCGCCAGCGCATCCGCAGAGGCGACTGCGGGATGGACCACACGAGACTCGAGCCGCCACTCTCCCAAGTCGGAGTAGGAAAGCGAACGAACTACCTGGAAGACTGCAACGGCACCTTGTTCGGTCGAGGCCTGACTCGCCACCTTCACCATCGAAGTCAGTAGTTGAACTGCTGCCGAATCGTCGATCTGCAGCGGATACTCTTCCCGCCAGTCTGGGTCCGCGTTGTCCAGCCGCTCGATCGGATCCAAGGCTCCGCCGAGTTGATGCCGCGTTTTGAGATCCAGCGTAGTGAGGACCATCGACGCCAGGAGGCGGAACACCTCGTCACGGCGCAAGCTTTCAGGCATTGCCGGCGCATGATCCGCGACAGCATCGACGACTTGGCTTTCACCCCAGCCATAACGCGCAGCCTGACGGAGCACTGTTCCCATGACAGCAGCCAAGCGGCTGCCTCCATGTCCGATCAGCTTTAGCGGCAAACCGCCATGAGCCACCACGGCACCGAAGTAACGCTTACCCTCACTGGCCGGCCTCAGTCCCCAGAAGGCAAATCCTTCAAGCACGGCACCAGAGCGCTCGTTGGGCGGCAAATCGTCCTTCTCTACCTGGAGCGACGCAAGGATAGGTCCCCATTTCCAAGGCCCCCCATCGTACTCACGCCGCCACCATTCGGCGGCGTAAAGGACAAACAACGGCGCAAAGTATTTGTTGCGACACGCCAACGGAGAAACACCGGTAGTGCGCGTCGCTTCGCACAGACACTCCCTCAACGAGTCGTACTCTGAGGAAAGAAGCCGATAGGCGTAAAGCCACCGACCGTCCGGTCGGCTGCAACCACGGTTAGCCAGCATCCCCAAGAGCCATTCTTTGAGCATCTAATCCCTCCAGTAAGTCGATCAGCGCTATCCGTTCAAAGCCCAAACTCTATGCACCACGAGCCGAAACGGCTGAAGTCCTGACAAGCGCCGTCGCCTGTAGTCATCCGCGCCATACGTCCGGCCGCTGTCGAGTAGATGCCCCACTCGGTGCTGCAGCTTGAGCAGTTGGCCTTGAAGGCGTCGTCCCGCGGCGCAAAAGACGCCGACGACCCACAATGTCGGCAGATCCCAAGCGCAGCCAACCGCTGCACCGTCGCTGAAATCCGCTCACGCGTATCTACGTTCAGCGCCGCGCCTGGCAGCCACCCCTCAAGTAGTGCTCGCTCACGATCGGTCAGCGGACTAAGGAGGCGCCAACTACCTCTATCAACTCGTCCAATGCGGTGTTGCGCCAGCCAGCCGAGCGGCTCAGAAGGCACTCGATCGACATGAACACCATACGAAGTAAAAACCGGCGACCAGAGGAAGCGCTCAACCAACAACCGGATCTTCTCTTCACCGTAGAAATCTATCGGGTTGATTGAGAAGACGCGCCCCTCAGCGAAGCTTTCAAGGCCCGTGAAGTCGCCGATGTCAACGGTGGAAATCCTGGACACGATGAGCCGGCCCGAACCATCTGCTTTCAAGGGAGCCACCTGCGGCACAGAACCCAGCACAGGAATGAACACCAACTCGCGACCGCCGACTCGAAGAGCGATTTCACCCTTGCCTGCAACCAGAGAACCAGCGGATCCAGCAAAGCTAAAGTCAGCGCTCGTGCCTGCAGGAACGACTTGCGCAATATCTCGTAGAACGCGACGGATCATCATCTGCAAATACCTACAGAACTGATCCAGCTCGCGCTGGTTTGCCCTGAACACTTCTTCCGGTGTATGTGTTGTCGGCCCAATGCACTTTTGATGCAGGTGCCAGAGCGTCTTCAGATGACGGTAGTGCTGGTCATGATTGAGAATGTTGGTGTGTCGCAACTCGGTCGGAACGCGGGCAGAGCGAGGCACCTTGCTGTAGAGGTCGGAATGGCGCAAAAGGCCGATCTTCCGCTTTGCTGAACGCAAGACCTCAATCGCGTATTTCGCCTCGTCGATTACACTTTTCGTGACGCTACCAGACGATTCTGTAGCTTCGCCCCAGAGTTGGCACAATCCCTTTCGCAAACGATAGTCGAGACCTTCTGTCGCATCGAGGTTGAGGGCATCTTCAAATACACGACTCAACTCTTCCGTCTCCGCCAAGCGAAGGCGCAAATACTGCTCCAGCCGATCTAGCAGGCGCACGAAGACCTTGTTCTCGTAGATGCCCCAGTCATCGTCACTAAGAAGAGCCAGCAACCGCTTCGGGAGCACCCCCGTGATGGTCCTGCGATGCCAATCCTCAGACCGAGCGGCAAGGCGCTCCAGAGCACCCGGTGCAGTCCGCCTCACCCGCGAGACATCAACGACCTCCGACTCGTACTTCATCGAGTAGCGC
>CAZBSB010000198.1:0-4677 GCA_964494535.1 uncultured Rhodospirillales bacterium | reverse complement strand
GACAACTACAACGAGCGGGCGGATGCGGATCTGATCGCGGATGCGAAGCAGCGGCGTCTCATCCTGGAACTCATGAAGTCCCTTTCCTGAGACGCCGCCGCTTTATAGACCTGACGACTTAAGCCGCTTTCACCGTCACGGACTCGACGAAGTCCTGAACGCGGCGATTGATCGGCTCCATCGCCTGATTGGCGATGCGTGCGCCGATTTCCGACATTTTGGTGGTCTCGCTCATGGATTGATCCACGAGGTTTCGCATATAGCTCGTTTGCAGTTCCACCAATTCGCGCATCGTTTTAACGGCGAGCGCCTGCTTGCCGGTGGCCATGCTCTGCTCCGTCAGGCTTTGCATCCAGCCCCAGAGATTTTTGCTCATCTCCTCGCAGCCCTTGGCGACGATGGTGGTGGATTGCACGACGGCTTCCACATTGTCCTTGCCCATGGCAGTGGCTTTTTCCAGCTGCGCGGCGGCGGCCTTCATGCCGTTATCCATCGGCTTCGCGTTGTTCTCAGTGTTGATTTTCATTTTGCCTCTCCCTGCTCTGCGGTCAGTTATGATTGTCACTGACCAGACGACCGCGGCATCTTTGCCGAACGGTGGCGCAACACATTATTTGGCAAAGCCAAAATCGAATAATGCTGCGATGCAGCAAATTATGGTTGATTGTGCGGTGCGTCAAGTCATAATTTGCCACACACTCACGCTCTGTTAACCAGAATTTAGTTTAATGATGCGAGGCGCTCTGAGGAGCGGTGGCGAAAGCATTGATGGTGCCGTGATGCGGGACGGCTAGGTGATACGAGCGTGAAGACCTATCAACTACTCATTGCTATTTTATTTGTTTTCCAGATGCTTAGCCAGGCGGCAAGCGCAGAAGGAAAATTCGCGTCCATTGTCGTGGACGCCAAATCGGGCACGGTCATTCAAGCCACAGCGGCCGAAAGCCTGCGGTATCCCGCCTCGCTGACCAAAATCATGACGCTGTATATGACTTTCAAGGCGCTGCGGCAGGGACGGTTGCGCATCAACCAGGCACTGCCGGTCTCGGAGTATGCCGCCTCCATGCCGCCTTCCAAGCTGGGGTTGCGCCCCTATACATCCATTCGCGTGCGTGACGCCATCTTCGGCCTGGTCACCGAATCGGCCAATGACGCCGCGGTCGTGCTAGCGGAAGCCCTGGGGGGTAGCGAGGGCAATTTTGCTTATAAAATGACCGATCAAGCGCGCAAGCTCGGCATGAAGCGGACAGTGTTCCGCAACGCTTCAGGCCTGCCGAACGACGACCAAATGACCACGGCACGCGACATGGCCATTTTGGCGCGCGCCGTCTATTTCAATTTTCCGGAATATTATCGCTTCTTCAGTACCGCGAGCTTCACCTATCTTGGCCGCACCCATAAAAATCACAACAAGCTGATGCAGCGCTATGCCGGCATGGATGGCATGAAAACCGGTTATATCCGCGCATCCGGCTTCAACCTCGTGGCCTCGGCGGTGCGGAACAAGACCCGCCTGATCGCCGTGGTGTTCGGCGGCGAAACGGCGGCGGAGCGCGACCGCACCATGGCCGCCCTACTGGACGCCAGTTTTGTGCAGCGCGCTAAAGCACCCAAACACGCGGAAATTGCCGATTTGATCGCCGCCGCTGACAAGCCGGACGAACGGCCGGCGGAAGGCGATACGGATAAGGGGGGTGATGGAGCTACCCCATTTGGCAATGACAAAAAAGTTGCCGCATCCAGGCCGCCTGCGCCCAAAGCGGTGATCGCGACACCGGCGGGAATCGCTCTGGCAGTGCCCAACCCGACCGCTGGAACAAAAACGGGCGAGAAAGCGCCCCCCAAAGCCGCGCCCGCGCCTGGCTGGCGGGTGGAGTTGGCGGCCTATGCGCGCAAAAATTCGGCGCAGGCCGCGCTTAAGCAAGCGCGCGGCAAACTGCCGGCCAACAAGCGGCAGGCCGCGGAGAGCCAGGTCATGGCCAAATCAGTCAAAGGCAAGAAAGTCTATGTGCCGCAGTTGGCCAATCTTGACAAAGCGACAGCAAAACAACTTTGCCGGGCGTTGGGCGCCAAAACGACCTGCCGCTTGGCGCCCGTGCGCTGAGCCACGTCCCTTCATGTGTTATTTTCGCAACATTGGTTGATGCAAGGATTTTAATTGCAGCCCATGATGGCTTTAGGCCTATTCTATGGCTTAATGAGATGACTTGCATCTAAAGGCACGGCGGCTCACGGACGGAAAAGTAATGCAGGATAATTTTCTACTGGTTGTCGTGAGTTGCGCCGTTCTGGCGATGGCGCCGCTTTGGTATCTTTACCGGAGCAAGGAAATCGGCAGCCGGCGCGTGGCGCAGCTGTGCTTCTGGTTTGCCATCAGTATGCTGACTGTGGGCAGCATTATCCTGACGCTGCAAAGCGGCCTGCCCGGCATCATGATGCTGTTCATCGCGTTGCTCTATCCGATCTTACGCGGCATCGTGGATGGCTGGTTCAACGACAAGAAGAGAGAGCGCGATCTGCCGCAAGGCGGCGGCAAGACCTCCGTGTTGCTCAGCGCCTGGCTTGAACTCCGCATTGACCACAATACCGGCAAGTTCGCCGGCAAAGTTCTGCTGGGCAAGATGCAGCACTGGCACCTGCATGAGATGGACGGCTATGATCTGGCACAGCTGCGCAGCGAAATACTGGCGCAGGATCAGCTGGGCACGGCGCTGCTGGATTTATGGTTGGATCGCGAAGGGCCGGTGCATTGGCGCCGCGATTTCAGCAGCACCATGCTGGGCACCCCCACGCCGTCTGCAACAGTGGCCGACCGCGCTACGGCTGCCGCGATTCTTGGCGTGACGACAGATACTCCGCCCGATAGCATCGCAGCGGCGCGGCAGCGTCTGGAGGAGCTGATCGGCAAAGGCGGTGAACACAGCACCATACTCGATATGATCGCCACCAGCGACAAGCTGCTGGCGACGGGTTGACACCTTGATGGCAAATAAGACCTAGGCGGCCAGCCAGGGGCGATCCGGCAAGGGGTAGCCATGGTGATAGCCCTGCTGCATATCAACACCGGCCTCGCGCAGCCACTGCGCTAAAGCGGCGTGTTCAACACCTTCCGCTACCACGCGCAGCTTGAGCGAACGCGCTAGCGCGATGATGGCCAGCAGCACCTCTTGCTGACGCGCATCCGCCATCACATCTTGCACCAGCGACCGGTCAATCTTCATCAAACGCACCGGCAAACCGGTCAGATGCAACAGGCTGGTATGGCCGGCGCCAAAATCGTCAATCGCCACCTGGCTGCCCAGCTCCTGCGATAGATCAACAAAGCTGCGCGTCTGCTCGATGTCATGCAGCGGCGATGTTTCGGTAATCTCGATAATAAGTCGCGCCGCCAAATCGCGGCGGCCTGCGAACACGCCCGCCATCTGCCGTGTCCAAGCCGGATGCGCGGTGGTCTGCGCCGCGACATTGATCGCCAACTGTAAACCAGGATGCTGCTTAAGCTCCGTCACCGCCAGCGCCAACACATGGCAGTCCAGCAGATAGGACAGGCCGTATTTCTCCACCGCCGGCATGAAGCGCGCCGCCGGCACTGGCCTTCCGTCTTGATCTTTCATCCGCACCAGAGCCTCATAAAACAGGGGCGTGTTGGTGCGGGAATCCACCACTGGCTGGAACACGAGATAGAGGCTTTGATCTTGCAGGGCGCGCTGCACCTGGCGCGCGGTCAGCAAGGCGTCGGCGGCATCAGTGTCAATTTCCAACCGCGAGATGGTATAGCAGAGATTGCGGCCGGCATTCTTGGCTTCGCGCAGCGCCTGTTCGCCGGCGACAATAATGCGGTCGGGCGTCATCGTCGTGTCCAGCGCCACGGCGCCGATGGACACCGTCACATGCGCGTCCTGCGGCCAGTTATGGGCGCGAAAGCGCGCCAGCAGCGCTTGCGCTTGCGCCGCCGTGTCCGTGGCGGCGTCGTGCAGCATGACCACGGCGAACATATCGCCGCCCAGCCAGCAGAGATGGGCGCGGTCGGCCAGATGACGGCGCAGCAGATGCGCCGTTTCATGCAGCAAAGTCTGACCGAAACTGATGCCAAAGACCTGCTGCAGCTCTTGCAGCCGGTCTAGCCCCACCACGAAATACGAAGCCAGCAATGCCGTGCGTTGCCGCTGCTGTTGCACTTGTTCGATGATCAAACCCAGGCCATGCCGGTCGGGTACGCCCAGTACTGGGTCAATCCGCAACTGATCCGGAGGCAGCACAAGCGCCAGAGGCTGATCGGGCAATGGCATAAACATCGCTATCTCTTTCGACCCGCAGGTCCCCGCAAATCAGCGGGCGTTAGCATAATATCCGCGTTCTTTATCATCCCACTCTAAGCAAAGTTGATTGAGGTTTTGCTAAAATGCCCGCAAAAAACGCGGGGATCACAACAATTCATGGTTAGCGCACGTTAGCCTTAAGCGCTGTTTACCATGCCGTTGTAACCAAGCTATGGCTGGCTTAAAGCTGCCGCGCCACTTCTTCCATCTCGAAACATTCAATCACGTCGCCGGCAGCGATATTGTCGTAATTCTCGAAGGCCATGCCGCATTCATAACCCTGGCTGACTTCCTTGACCTCGTCCTTGATGCGCTTCAGCGTCTTCAAAGCGCCTTCATGGATAACGACATTATCGCG
>CAZBSB010000197.1:0-4704 GCA_964494535.1 uncultured Rhodospirillales bacterium | reverse complement strand
TCTGAAAACCGTTTAATGAGATTATGGGCTTTCGAGAGTGCCGTCCCGCCTGTAAAAACTAACTCAAAGCCATCAAGACGGATTTGAGACAGCGATGCGATAATCTGTGTGACGAACCAGTCTTTCTCAACGAAAGATTCCGCAATGCCCTTTACGAGCGCACATTCTTCAAAAAGCGTTTTGTCTAGACGCTGGTTCATAATTGATTGTGGCCCCGCCATATCCGATCTTTCGGCTTATACGCCCCCGGATAGCGATGAGCCGTCCCGTGGGAATCTGTGTTGTCTTTCCGGCATTGTATTCTTTTTCGAGACTTGAGGGAGCAATTTTAACGCCGAGGCGCGTAAGCGCCTCCCTTGCAAGTGACGGCAACGGAGCCACAGGGACAACTTGTCCGGTAAGTGAAGATTTCTTGGCCTTGGCATAAAGGCCATAGCCGATTTTGATGATTTTGCCCTCACGGGTCAGCTGACGAAGAATTCGGCCAACTTGGTCATAGCCGCCGACGTCTTTGAAATCCTCACGGACAAAAACGACACAATTCTTCCTCGCCAATCTGGCGGAAATCTTATAATTGAGAGAACTGTACTTACTCATGTTATCACAAATAGTTAGCACGCGAGAATACGACAATCGGTACATGCAAACATACGACATTTTCGTTTAGAAAACAATAACAAGGTAACCCACTGAATTAACACAACATTTCTCTCAGGATCGCCATGTCTGAACGCAATCTCGCCATACGCCTTTCCGTTATGGAGGGCGGCAAGGTCAAGGCCGAGCTGAAAGAGATCGGGGAGTCCGGCGAAAAGTCGCTCAAGAAGATCGAGCTTGCCGGACAGCCTGCTTCCAAAAGCCTCTTGGCGCTGAACGCTGCCGCGAACGATGTGCGCGGTTCTGCCATTGGACTCACCAGCCAGATCGGGCCGCTCGGCTCGGCCATGGCTGCGTTGGGGCCAGCGGGGATCGCAGCGGGCGCAGGCTTGGGCGCCATGGCCATCATGCTCAAAAAGAGCTTTGATGAAGCCGCGCTTGCCGAACAAGCGCAAAACCGTCTTATGGGTGTGCTTCGCGCCACGGGGTATGCCTCCGGTCTGACGGGCAAGGAACTGGCCGAGATGGCCGAGGAGATGGAGCATTCGACGCTCACCAGCGCGGAGGCCGTTAAAAACGCGGCTTCTATTCTGGCGACATTCCGCTCCGTGTCCGGCGACACGTTCAAACAGGCCATCCACCTTGCTCAGGATATGTCCGCCGTGTTCGGGCAGGATCTGACGTCCTCCGCGACCCAGCTAGGCAAGGCTTTAGAAGATCCCGTCGAGGGACTTACCGCTTTGAAGCGCGTGGGCGTTTCTTTCTCGGATTCCCAGAAAGACGTCATCAAGAATCTGGTCGAGACTGGGCAAAAGGCCGAAGCCCAAAAGATCATCCTTGCCGCGCTCGAACAACAAGTGGGCGGCGCGGCGGCGGCGGAAACGCAGGGGCTGACAGGCGCCGCGCATCGCTTGTCCGTGGCATGGGGCGATATGCTCAAGGCCATCGGCCAGACCGAAACCGTTTCCGGCATCGCCGGAGCCGCCTTGCGCCAGCTTGCGACGACCTTCGAGGTCACGACCGAATGGTTCAGCAAAGACCCAATCTCCGTTCAACTGCGTGATGCGAAGAACGAACTGGCCGAAGTTCAGAAAGAATTGGATTGGCTTCAAAACTTGCCGCCAGTCGTTCAACCTCTCTACAAAGACAACACAGCCTTCCGGCAGAAGAAAGCCGCCGAGCTGCGTGCGGAAATAGAAAAGCTGACCAAGGCCGAGGAAGCCGAAGCGGCGGAACGCGCTAAAGCCGAGGCCGGACGCTTGTCTGCGGAAAAGGAAGGCCGCGCAGAAACGCTGCTTCAACAGCGCAAAGGCATCGACGATGCTCTGGCCAAGCTGGTTGACGATCCCGCCGAAAAAATCGCCAAGATCAACGACGAGCTTGAAAAGACAAAGCAGCGTCTGGACGGTTTGCGGGAAAAAGACGGCAGCAACAACGGAAGCGTGGATGCCGCGATCAAACAAGCGGAAGAACTCGCCCGCCGTCAAATCGAAGTTATTCAGAAGCCGATCGCGGAAGCGGCGCATAAAGAAGCCGAAGCCAATCAGAAAGTCATCGATGATCTGAAACAAAAGCTTCTCGGCCTGAGCAACGAGCGGGAGGCTTTTATAGATCAGGCCGTCAGCCGCTTGTCCAACAAGGCAGGCGATGCCGAGAAAGCCCAGACGCGTAATCTGGCTGCTCAGTTATTTGATCAAAAGTCCTTTGCCGAGGCGCAAAAGATCATCGACGATCTCGGCAAGCAAATGGACAGGCTTGGAGATAAGCGCAAAGCGTTCATATCCGATGCCGTGGCAAAGCTGCCCGAAACGACATCGCAGGAACAGATCGAGCGTGCCAAGCAAATGGCGGCTGCGCTTTATGATCAGACGCAAGCGCAGGAAAAACTCGACAAGCTGAAGCAGGAAGGCAAAGAGCTAACGGACGGCACCAAGACGGCCACGGAAGCCTATGCCGATAAAATAGCCCGCCTGAATGAGCTTTTGAATTCCGGCGCGATCAGTCAGGACGTTTATAACAAGTCGCTAGCCAACGCGGGCGACGAGCTTCTCTCAAAACGCACCGATCCCGAAGCTGGCATTCTGCGTGCCTTTAAAAACTACGAAAAAGGCGCAACGGATACAGCCTCGGCCATCGAAACCGCCTTCACCGAGGCGATGAAGGCGACCGAGGATGCGATCGTCAACATGGTGACGTCCGGCGAAGTCAGCCTCAACAGCCTGAACGATCTGGCTAACAGCATCGTTGCTGACATCACGCGCATGATGGTGCAACAATCGATCACAGGGCCGCTAGCCAAATGGATGGGCAGCAGCATGGAAAGCGGCGGCTTTATGGATGAGATATTCAGCTCGATCTTCCATGAAGGCGGCGTGGCGGGCGAAATAGCCCCCTCGCGGCAGGTACCGTCGTTCATCTTCGCCGGAGCGCCGCGCTATCACTCAGGTGGTATCGCTGGGCTTCAGCCCGGAGAAATCCCTGCGATCTTGCAACGGGGCGAACGCGTTTTGCCCAAGAATGCCCGCGCCGCCAGCCCGATCAGCGTCGTCATGCAAATCTCGACGCCGGATGCGAACAGTTTCAGAGCCAGCCAAGCGCAGGTCTCGGCTGAGGCTGCGCGGGGGATCAACCGCGCCAGAAGGAACCTTTAGGCAATGACCTTCCACGAAGTCCAGTTTCCGCCCGACATTGCTTATGGGGCATCGGGTGGGCCGGAATATCTGACATCGGTCGTCTCGATGGCTTCTGGCTATGAGCAACGCAACGCCAACTGGTCGGCGGCGCGGCTGAAATGGAACGTGGCTTCCGGTTTGAAGCACCAGACCCAACTCAATACGCTGATTGCCTTCTTTCGCGCGCGCAAAGGAAAGGCCTATGGCTTTCGGTTTAAGGACTGGACGGATTATAAGGCGACCGCCCAAGCCATCGGAACAGGTGATGGCACGACGAAGGCATTTCAGCTTGTCAAAATCTATACCTCCGGCGCAGGCAGCGAGGCGCGCACGATCACAAAGCCTGTCTCGGGTACGGTTGTTCCCTATCTGGACGGGGTCAAACAAACATCCGGCTGGTCGATCAACACGGCGACTGGAGTTTTGATATTTACGGTTGCCCCCGCGCAAGGCGTGGCGATCACGGCGGATTTTGAGTTTGATGTGCCTGTGCGGTTTGACACTGACAGCATGGCTGTCAGCATCGAGCAATTCGACCTCCATCAATGGTCGGATATTCCGGTTATTGAAATCAGAGTGTAACGGTTCATTAAGCTGGCTATGATATCCCATGATCTCATGCCAGCCGTGGATCTGCCAAAATTGCTTCTTACGCGTCGCCGCCGCTTGAAAAAGCCTGTGGTGATTATCATCACGCTTGTTCTTATCCTTCTAGGATATGAAAAACTGCCGATGCTGGCCGAACCTTTGGTAGGAACGGCATCGGTTATCGATGGCGATACGCTAGAAATTCGCGGACAACGGTTTCGCCTGTTTGGGATAGACGCGCCAGAAAGCCAGCAAACCTGTAAAAAAGACGGTAAGAAATACCTATGCGGCAAGGAAGCTGCGTTCGCTTTGTCAGATGCAATCGGTCAGCAAAACGTGACCTGTGAGAAACAAGACATTGATCCTTACAAACGTATTGTCGCCATCTGCTATGCGGGACAGACGGAACTTAATCGCTTGATGGTCGCCAATGGCCATGCTCTGGCGTACAGGCATTATTCTGATCGGTATGTCTCGGAAGAGATGAGCGCGAAAGCAGCCCATCTCGGTATCTGGGCCGGATCGTTTCAGATGCCGTGGGACTATCGCCACAGGAATAAATAAACAAATGAAAACAGCAACTTCACAACTTGCCGCGCACATCGCGGGCGAGACAACAACGCTTGCGACCTGTTGGAAGGTCACGCGCAAGGACGGGGTGGTGTTTGGCTTCACGGATTTCGACCGCGACCTGACCATCGACGGTATCGTCTATGAAGCGCGGACGGGCTACACGCGCTCGGCTATCCATACGATTTCGGATTTGTCGGTCGATAACCTCGATATCGAAAGCGCGCTGGATAGCGAAGCCTTGGCTGCGCCTGACTTGCGAGCAGGCATTTGGGAC
>CAZBSB010000196.1:0-4714 GCA_964494535.1 uncultured Rhodospirillales bacterium | reverse complement strand
ATTCTCCTGCTGCAAGAGTTAAAGTGCGAGACCGCCGCCTATCCGCAAATGGAAATCGAAGCGCTGGGCTATCACGCGCTGGTCTGCGGGCAGAAAACCTACAACGGCGTCGCCATCCTCAGCAAAAAGCCGCTGACTTTGCGGCAGGAACGCTTGCCCGGCGAACCTGAAGACGCGCAAGCGCGCTATATTGAGGCGGAAGACGACGGCTTGATCGTCGCCTCCATCTATCTGCCCAACGGTAATCCCGTGGAAACGGATGGCGCGCCGAGTGAAAAGTTCACATATAAGCTGCGTTGGTTGCAGCGGCTGGAAGAGTATGTCCACTCTTTGCTGGCCACTGAACGGCCGGTGGTGCTGGGTGGCGATTTCAATATCATCCCCCAGGAAGCAGACGTGCATGACCCGGAAGCCTGGCGCGGCGACGCGCTCTTCCGGCCAGAGAGCCGCGCCGCCTGGCGCCGCCTGACCGGCCTGGGGCTGACCGATGCTTTCCGCGCCTTGCGCCCCCAAGAACAACATGCCTATACGTTTTGGGACTATCAAGCCGGAGCCTGGCCGCGCGACCACGGCATCCGCATTGACCATTTTCTCCTGTCACCCGAAGCGGCGGACCGGCTGCAGGAGTGCTGCATTGACCGCACCCCGCGTGGCTGGGACAAAGCCTCTGACCACACGCCCGTCATCATGCGGCTAGCGGACGCTTGAGTTAAGCCGAGTTTTGCACGCGCACGGTCACACCGTGCCATTTGCTCAGAATTTCCACGATGCGTTCCAGCTTGAACGGCTTGTTCACATAATCGTCCATACCGGCCGCCAGGCAGCGTTCACGGTCGCCTGCCATGGCGTCCGCCGTCAAGGCGATGATGACAGTGTGACCACCCTGCACGGTTTCGCGCTGGCGCACGGCGCGCGTGGCTTCGAAGCCGTCCATCTCCGGCATCTGGCAATCCATGAAGACGACGTCGTAGTACCGCTGCTCGATGAGGCTCACGGCTTCCTTGCCGCTGGCCGCTTTGTCCACGCTGCAGCCCAAATCCTGCAATACTTTGGCCATCAGCAGCTGATTGACCTTGAGATCATCAACCACCAGCACCTGCGCGTCGGCGAAACGCGGCGGCAGCGCTTCAGCCTGCGCCGTCTCGCCGCGCAACATTTTCGTCAGCGAATGCTGGGTAAGGACTGGCAGCGCTGCCCCCTTGGCTTTTGCCTGCAGCAAGAATTTCAGCATCGCGATGAACTGCTCAGGAAATAACGGCTTGGCCAGGCAACCGTGAATCGGCGCCTGGCCGGTCTTGTCGCTGCCGCAAGACCGTGTTGCCTCCGCCAGTAACGTCACCACTGGTGGCGGGATTTTCATGGCCTGGATTTGCTGCGCGAGAACGCCTGCCGCCTCAGCACCTGCATAATCATCCAGCACCACCACGGCATAGGGGTCTTGCGCCGTGGCAGCATCTTGCAGCGCCTCCAGAGTCAGCTGCGGCGATGCAGCGATGTTGCAGCGCATACCATATTGCTCCAGCAAGTCGCTGATGATCATGGCGGCGGGCGGGTATTTGCTGGCGATCAGCACCCGGACATATTCAAGATTGACGTCCGGAGCATGCTCGACTGTGGCTTCCATAGCGCCAGGCGCCAGCAGGATGTCGAACGAAAAAACCGTGCCCGCATTGGGCACACTACGAACACCGATATGCCCATGCATCAACAGCACCAGCTGGCGCGCAATGGCCAAGCCAAGACCTGTGCCGCCATAGTGGCGCGTGGTTGACTCTTCAGCCTGCGTGAATTTCTCGAACACATAATCCAGCTTGTCCGGTGGAATGCCGATGCCGGTATCCTCAATCTCGCAATAGAGTCGTAGCCCCCCTCCCGCCTCCGGCTTGGCGGCCAGCCGGATCAGCACATGGCCTTGCTGCGTGAACTTAACGGCGTTGCCTACCAGGTTGAGGATGATTTGCTTGATGCGCCCGGGATCGCCGCGCCAATGCCGCGGCACGCTAGGCATGAATTCCACCAGCAGCTGCAGCTCTTTTTCTTCCAGCCGCAGCAAGATGACATCAGCAACCTCGCTGATGATAGTATGCAAATCAAAATTAATGGGTTCCAGCACCATGCCGCCAGCTTCGATCTTCGAGAAATCGAGAATATCGTTGATAATGCCCAGCAAATGGTCGCCAGAACGGCGCACGATATCCGCCCAGCCCTTCTGTTCGGGATTCAGCGGCGTATTGAGCAGCAATTGCGTCATGCCGAGAATGCCATTCAAAGGCGAACGGATTTCATGGCTCATATTGGCCAAGAATTCCGATTTTGCTTGGCTGGCTTTTTCCGCCTGTGCTTGGGCTTGTTGGGCAACGGCGCGGGATGTTTCCACGGCAATCACCGAGTGCCGCAACTCGCTCTCCGCCGCTTCTTTTTCCGTAATGCGTTGCGCGAGTGCAGTTTTCGTTTGTTCGAGTTCTTGAAACCAAGAACGCATGCTCTGCAGCACGAAACATTTCATGACGCCGATGATGAGGATGAAGCAGGCGGAAACCCCAATACCAGTGAGCAGAATGTTAGGCAGAGCAGCAAGCTCCGCCTGACTCAAACCGTCGTGTAGCCTGGTATAAATCAAGTAGTTTTTAAGCCCCACCCAGACAGCAAACAGCAGCGTACCGATCATACTAAGCAACAGTAGATAATACTGGTTGATGAAGCTGAGGCCTTGGTTCGGTTGCTTATTTTCACGAGTCAACAAGACCGTGCTTGAAGCCGCAGCGCAGATCAAAGCCAGCACCACGCTGAAAGCAAGCGCCATCAAAGACGTGTCATTGCCGCTCGCATAACGGCAATTAGCGTCAGGCACGAAGACAGCAGCAGCCATGCCCGTATAATGCATCCCGCAAACCGCGACGGCCATGACCAACCCAGCCAGCAGCACGAATTGCCACTGTTGCTTTTGGCGTTGCCGCACCAGGTGAGACATGATCCAGAGCGCCGCAACAGACACGACTGTGGCGATGACTAACGACAACCCAAACAACACCGGCTTATAAAGCAGCTGACCGTCAAATTCCATCGCCGCCATGCCGCTATAGTGCATGAGGCCGATACCGGCCCCCATCAGCAGCGCAGCGCCCAGATGCGCGCGCCAGTTCAGTTGCGCGCGGCACGCCATGGCAAAAGCCAGCCAGACCGCCACGATGGCGACAAGCAGTGAAAACCCGGTCAGTGCGGGATCATACCGCACATACATTCGCATGTCATAAGCCAACATGCCGATGAAATGCATGGACCAGATGGCGCAACCCAACGTCGCAGCGGCGGCGAACTGCAACACATGCCGTGCGCGCCGCGATGACGCCTGAGGAACATACCCAGCAATAGCCAAAGCCGTAGTGGCGCCGAAAGCAGCCACAATATAGGACAACACCACCAGCCATGGTTGATAAACGCCGGTTTCAACGACCGGCGGCACGACGCCAAACAGAAAATATCCATCAAAGATGGATGCCATGCTGACCTTGGTTTGCGCTCTGTGGCTACCGCAAGGGTAGCCGGAAGAGAATCACGGAGAAGAGGCCGCCACCATACCAAGCGATGATTGACCAAATATTAAGGGTTTTGCCCGACCATGCGCTGCTATTCATGGTTGTGCTGTATGACTGTAGCCTCTCTCGTTGTTTGTTTATCCGTCCCTTCAGTTGCCTAGGACAGAATATGTTCAACCAGCCTGTCAATCTGAGCAATCTGCGCGACATCACCGGTGGCGATGCGGAAATCGAGAAGGAACTCTTCCAGGCGTTTCTGGATTCGGCGCAGGACTGCCTCTCCGCCCTGGCCGCCAGCTGCGCGCCGGACGAGGTCGAGACTTGGCGCAAGCAATCACATGCCTTCAAAGGTATCAGCTACAATCTCGGCGCCGAGGCGCTGGGCGACATCTGCCGCACGGCACAGGACTCTGCCAGTTCAGACATCAACGAAAAACGCGTGATGCTGGCAGCAATGCAACACGAATTCGCGCGCGTACAGGACTATTTGTCTGGTATATATTCATCATGCACATCTTAATTATTGCCCTAGACTACAGAGACACAAGCTTTTTCCTCCTAGCCCCCATCGCTGATTATGTATGACGGTTTGTTATGAAAACACGCCTCATCGGCGATAGTCCTTGCCTGGATTTATCAAATTAGGCTATTAATATTTAGCAGAAGGCGCCTGAGGAGTTTTTGATGTCCGTCGTATCGCTTCCGCCGAATTACCGCCCAAGCGAAAAAGAACCGTATATGAATGCGTTGATGCTGGAATATTTCAGGCAGCGGCTGCTTTTATGGCAGCATGAAATCCTCAATGACGCTTCAGATGCGCTCCATGATTTGCAAGAAGAAGGCGGCATGCAAGAACCTGACATAGCAGATCGCGCCGCGGTGGAAACTGAGGTGGCGCTTGAGATGCGCGCACGTGACAGGCAAAGGAAACTGCTCTCAAAAATTCAGGAAGCCATTCAAAGGATAGAAGACGGCAACTACGGTTATTGTGAAGAAACAGGAGAACCCATCGGGGTTAAGCGTTTAGTGGCAAGACCGGTAGCGACACTTACAGTGGAAGCCCAGGAAAGGCATGAACGCAAAGAAAGGACGCAACGGGATGAACGGGAATAAAATTAAGACCGCACTATTGATTGGCTCTGTCTTGTTTCTGCATGATCCAACTTCTGCAGAGACTG
>CAZBSB010000195.1:0-4718 GCA_964494535.1 uncultured Rhodospirillales bacterium | reverse complement strand
GGTCCATCGGGTTCATGCCAGCGGCAACCGCCTTGGCGCCTTCATTGACGATGGCTTGCGCCAGCACCGTCGCCGTGGTCGTGCCGTCGCCCGCGCCGTCGCCGGTCTTGCTGGCGACTTCGCGCAACATCTGCGCGCCCATATTCTCGAAATTGTCGGCAAGCTCGATCTCTTTGGCGACCGTCACGCCGTCCTTGGTGATCTTCGGCGAACCGAAGGACTTCTGGATGACGACGTTGCGCCCCTTGGGGCCGAGGGTCACCTTGACCGTATCGGCCAGAAGATTCACGCCGGCCAACATCTTGTTGCGGGCGCTTTCTTCAAAACGGATTTCTTTTGCTGCCATGGTTTGGCTCCTTATTAAATGAAATGGGTGGATTAGGCGGCCTTCTTGGCCTTGGCGGAGCTTTCGATCACGCCCAGGATGTCGCTTTCCTTCATGATGATGAAGTCTTCGCCATCAATCTTCACTTCCGTGCCCGACCATTTGCCGAAAAGGATGCGGTCACCGGCCTTGACGTCCATGGGAATCAGCTTTTCGCCATCTTCATCCCAGGCGCCGCGACCTACGGCCACGACTTCGCCTTCAGACGGCTTTTCCTTGGCCGTATCGGGGATGATAATACCACCCTTGGTGCGCTCTTCGCTTTCCAGGCGGCGGACGACCACGCGGTCGTGCAGGGGACGGAACTTCATGTTTTTCTCCTTCGAAGTTCAGGTTAAACGGGAACGACGCCGAGGAATTAGCACTCGCCAGCGCCGAGTGCCAGACAAGTAGGGGTTCTCAAGGCCAGATACAAGCCGTTGCCAGCGAAATCTGTGGATATTTTTTACCTTTATGCTGCTGGCCGCCTGATTGTTAACTGTTTTTTGTATTATTTTTATCACACTGGTTAATGTGAGGGGGCGTAAAGCCCTGACGCCCCAAGAGAATGGGGGTCGCGCATGGCGGATTTGTCTAAACAGCTGGATAATTACCGGATCACGACCGCCGAAATCCTATACCACCTGCCGGACTACCCTGCCCTGCTGCAATCTTATGTGTGGCAAGAGCTTGACCTGGCGCCGCGCTATCCCGTGCTAAAGAAATTCCTGCGCTTCTGGGAGCAAAACCTGGAAGGCAAGCTGCATGGCGTCCGCATCGCCCACCAGAAGCTCATTTCCCCGGGCGAGATGCGCCATTTTGACGGCGAATTCCTGCTCCATTAAAGTCAGAACTCCTTAACTATCACCGTCATGCTCGCGCAGGCGGGCATCCAGTTTGTATTTGCAATATGACCGGATTTCAGCCTGCCTTATCGGCTGAATCCCTTACCGGGTCCGCTTTCCAGAAGCGGTCTTCCGGCGGGACGGTTGCTCGCCAGGCCAGCACCGCCTCCGCCTGTTGGAGAAATTTCGGGAGGTTGGGGTCGTCCGGCCGTTGCTGGATCAAGGGAATGAGCGTCCTGTCGCGAAAGGATATCCAAGAAGCGGTCGTACTGAGTCTCGAGGGTGGATGTATGAGATAGGGCAGGATACCGTCCACTTCCGGGCTTTCGTCCGGGTGCTGCAGCAGGAGTTGGGCTTGCCGTTCCCGACCAGATCGCGGCGCCGCCGAAGTAATCGGGGCTGGCGGCTGCTTCGCTGCGGAGTTGTTGGATGAATCCTTGCTCATGCTCATGCCTCAACCCTGTTTTGTGGGATGAATAATGTTGAATCGCGCCGGCTTGATGCAGCGCCTGCAATGTCAATTCGGATGCAGCCTTAAGCCGGGCATCTTCGTCCATGCCGGCCGTCTTCTCGTTCGTATGCATATTGTGCAGCAGCGACAATTTACCCTTTCGATAGGCAGTCGTCAGCCCATCAACCGGCAGCTTGCCGGCCGCATCAGGTTTGAACATATGGTCTGAAATTCGGAAGGCAGAGTAGCCCTTCTCGTTATGCATCAGCATCCAGTCTATGCCGCGGCGCCGCGCTATGCCTTGCATGTCTTGATCGCTAAAAAAATCTTCTTGGCCAGAAGGATGACTGTGATGCACGATCATTCCGGCTTTAGGGTCTTGCGCCAATGAAAGCACGACAGCAGGAAAATCCACGAAGTTCGTCTGCATGGAAGTACCCGCGCCGATGAACCGCCCTTGCTTGTCAATACCGACAATGACCTCGACGCCACCACGCGCTTTACCTTCCTCAATGACGAATCTGCGCGCCAATTCGTGCGGCGACAAATCATTTTGTTTACCAACCGCCGCGCGCAGCCCCGGCATCAGGTCAATATAATTATTGGGCAAGACCAACTCCATCTAGCGCGCGACCGCGTGAACAGGCAGGCTTCACTTAGCCATATATTGTTGAAAGCATTAAGTCTAGGCACAAAACGGTAGTGGCTCAGTTTGATGGCCAATGGCAAGATCAACAATCATCTTGCCGAACTGGTTGGCATCTCTGGGGCGTTTGGGTTTCTGCATACCGCTAAGCATGCGGCAGCGAAGCTAAAACCCCAATACCAAAAACAGGTTTGCGGATTTCAAAATGCGCCACTACCCATGAAACATACATCCAAGCGATGGACACGCCTGGGTTCAACTCGCTGAAAACACGCAAGATTTGCAAACAACCAGCGCAAGGCGCCGTGGATGCGGGGACTGCTGGGTGACAGTGGCGGCTACAGCCGGCCCAGCTTCGGCAACGACTGCCGTATCGTAGAAAACAGCATATTTATCAGCCCCCCGCCAAGGAAAAATGGGATGCCGGCTTGATTTTCCAAGCCAGTCGGCGGATTTCACCGTTGGTTGCGCAGACGGGGCGCTACTTCGTTTTGCAGCACGTTCCAGGCTAATTTTGGTCGGCCATGGGCATCCTTTAACCCAAGGGTGCAGATGAAATCGGCGAACTGGGTTTTAAAATCGCCGAAGCCGTAATAATCCGTCAATTGCGCGCATACCCGGCTGCCGAAATCGGTTTGCATGAAAAGGCTGATGGCGGGAATGGCGGCGCGATGTTTTTCCCAGGCGGCGAAGAATTGCCGGATGAATTCGGCCTGTTTGGCCTCGCTGCTCGCCGCGCCGGCGCCGCTGGGATACCCAACCTCCTGCAGCACCACTGGCTTGCCGGCCGCCAGCGCTACCATCTGCGGCAACTCCTTGTGCGGCGCTTCAGGCGGCAGCACCTTCAAGCCCTGGATAGCATAATAAGTTAGAATTACCACATCCGTATCACGGTTCAGCATTTCAATCAAAGCGCCGCGTTTTTCCCGCACGCTGTCAAAGGTGTTGGCGATGCCCAGCCGCACTTTGGGATATTTGGCCTGCACCATGGTGTGCACTTGGCGATAGAGCGCCAAATAGGCCGGCAATTCTTCTGGATGCTGCGTGAAATAAACATCCACTTCGTTGCCAAAGGCGACATAACTCACCTTATCCGCCGGCAGCAGCGCCAACGCCGCATCCGTGAAGGCCGTGGCACGCGCCACCATCGCGGCGTCATCCCAAGCCGTTTTCTGCAAATCTTCCGGCACTTCGCGCTTGACGGTGTTGATGAGTTGCAGCCCCAGCATGATACCCTGCTGCAACGCCCGTCTTTGCATGATTTCCCGGCGCAGATCATCCAGTTTCAATTGGTCGGCCGCCGGCTCCAACTCACGCCAGGTCTTGGCCACCAAGGCGCGCGTAGCGCCCAGCGCCACCGTTTCTTCTAGCGCGGCCTGGGCGGCACTTTGCCAATGCAGGTAGAATTCAATGAGATTGTAATCTTCCAGCGCCGGAAAAGCCAAAATCCCCCAGTCGGGTTTGGGTGCCACGTCTGCGCGCGCCGGGCTGCACAGGGCTAGCAGAAACAGTAATACTCTCGCGTACGCGCTATTCTTCATTGGACGGCAGCTCAGTCACTGATCCAGGCACGCAAAAATTTGTTTTGCTTGGTGTCCCAATAAAACACCGAAGATGAACTGCTGAAGCGAAAATAGTCTATTCCTGGATTTTTCAACCATAGCATCGCTGGCTCACCCGACTCGCTCACGGGGCAGTCGTTACCCTGTTCGATACATTTCGCAGTCAGCGCACCGGCGTCTTTTCGGTCAAGTCCCATAAAAATTCGCCCGTCACCCTCTGCGCCTTCGTTGCTATCCAGTTCGATCCATTGGCCTCCTGTATCCTGTGCCAACCAGACCCACAGCCCTTCAATATTGGAATTTTCCTCGCGCAGCATGGCGGCGATGTCTTGGCGTCCGTTGCCGTCAAAATCAGCCACGATTTTGGCATAGCGGTGCGGTGTCGTGTCGCGCACCGGGTGGCTTAACTCCAGCGCCGTTGGATAGCGCCATCCGGCCGGCGCCGGCGCGTGTAACGTTACATCTTCAGGCTTTTGCGCCGTCAGACAAACCAGGCAAGCAAACAAAAAGGCGGCACCGCAGCGCCGCCTTTGTAAAACGACATTCCTGGCACGAGCCCTGGCCATCAGGCCACTTCAGCCTTGGGCTTGGCCGTCATAGTCACCTTGCCGCCCGATTTGGCCACCGCCTCAATCGCGCTTTGGGAAGCGCCGGCAACGGTGATGGTGATCTTGCTGCTCAGAGCACCTTTGCCAAGCAAACGCACACCGTCGCGCGCCGGCTTGACCAGCCCGAGCTTGATCAGTTGATCGCCGGTGATTTCCTGAGCGGCACTCACCATGCCAGCGTCAATCGCGGCCTGCAACCGCCCCAGATTGATGACCGAATATTCAGCGGCGAAAATATTGTT
>CAZBSB010000194.1:0-4765 GCA_964494535.1 uncultured Rhodospirillales bacterium | reverse complement strand
GAAAAACACAATGTTTTCGCGGGTTTTTTATTGTATAATGTCCAAGGAAGTTCGGGGCAAGCCAGAGAATTTGGGGGCATATCTGAGCCAAGATGCCCCCAATAGTTAACAAAATATGCCCCCAAAATATGCTTCGGAAGCCTGCTATGTCACTCACCAACGTTGCTTGCCAAAAAGCTCAGCCAGCGCCCAAGCCCTATAAGCTGGCCGATAGTGGTGGGCTTTATCTGGAAGTCATGCCGAACGGGAGCCGATATTGGCGGTTAAAATACCGTTTTTTGGGCAAGGAAAAACGTTTGGCCATTGGCGTTTACCCGACTGTTTCCTTGGCGGAAGCTCGCGAACGCCGCGATCAAGCCAAAATACAACTGGCTGACAATATTGATCCGGGCATTGCCAAGTTGGAACGTAAACAGAAAGCGGCCCTCAATGCTGCGGCAACTTTCGAATTGGTAGCGCGTGAGTGGCATGAACATAACAAGGCGAAATGGACGCCTTCCTATGGCGCAGACATTTTGCATCGTCTGGAAATGGATATTTTTCCCCAAATCGGCAAATTGCCCATTGCTGCCATCAGACCGGTGAAAGTGTTGGAAACGCTGCGCCAGATTGAAAGGCGTGGCGCGATTGAAATGGCGAAGCGTGCTAAGCAGTATTGCAGCCAGATATTTCGATATGCCGTCATTACCGAACGCGCCGAGCGCGACCCTACCGCTGATTTGAAAGACGCACTAAAGCCTGTTCAGGGTGGGCATTTTGCTGCGTTGGAAGCAGACGAATTGCCGGAGTTTCTGCGGGCGCTGGAGGTCAACGAGGCAAGGCTTTATGCTCAAACACGAAATGCCATTCGCTTGTTGATGTTAACTTTTGTACGAACAAGCGAGTTGATTGAATCCAAATGGCAGGAATTTGACCTTGAAAACGGCCAATGGAACATTCCCGCCGAACGCATGAAAATGCGTCGTCCGCACATTGTGCCCATATCCAGTCAAGTGGTGGCAATTTTGCGTGAACAACAAAAGTTAACTGGGCAATGGGAGTGGGTTCTCCCCAACCTGATTCGCCCCCGTGACCATATGAGCAACAACACTATCCTGAAGGCCTTGGAGCGGATGGGATACAAAGGCCGCATGACAGGTCACGGATTCCGCGCCCTTGCCATGTCCACAATCAAGGAAAGGTTGGGCTACCGCCACGAAGTGATTGACCGTCAGCTTGCTCATGCCCAACGCAACAAAGTTGACGCCGCCTATGACCGCGCTCAATTTCTAGCTGAGCGACGCACGATGATGCAGGATTGGGCGGACTATCTGGATGTGATGCTGGCAAAATCAGAGAAAGTGGTAAAGGGCAACTTCACCCAAGGCAGGGGGTAGCAGCCCGTATTGCCCCGTAATTACCGCAGTCCGATTCCCGATATAAGGGACAAACTGCAGGTTTGAGGCGTTAGACATCCTTGGACGTTATCGGATTATCGGCGCGTAATTTGCTCGCATGATGCTGATTTTACTTGACTTTTCAGAATCTTGGTGTATAGTGACCATACATTGATTCAGCCTTGAAGGTCTACATCGGAAGACCAGTCAAAGATCGTCCTTAAGCGCCCGACAGATAAACCTTTTTGCCTGTCCGCAATTTGCGGCGGGATACCTTCATTCAGCATCCATATTATTTAAACGCTCTGTCCCTTTGGTCAGGGCGTTTTTTGTTTCTGATCTACTCAATAACAGCGGTGGATTTGATGGATGACGCTACCGCGTTACCCACAAACCCACCACTGCAACAGCGATTACCATCAATCACACAACAAGGAGTAAAACCATGACTGATATTGCATCAGCATCCACAGGCACGCCCCAATCCAACCAGCCATACCGCATTCTGCGCCTGCCGGAAATTATAGGGCGCGTCGGCCTGCGCCGTGCTTCTATCTACCTGCACATATCCAAAGGCTTATTCCCCAAGCCCATCAGCCTTGGCGCTCGGGCCGTGGGCTGGCTGGAAAGCGACATCGACGGCTGGATCTCGGCGCGGATTGAGGTCACTCACCGTCAGAACCAGCAGTAAGGCGGCACTATGAGCGATGACAGCAAACCGTCGGCTATCCGTAGCCAGTTCAAACAGGCCGCCAATTTCCTGTGTCAGCCAGTGCCAGACAATGGTGCAAACAAAGACCTGTTAAACCCAAAAAGCTACGCGCAAGTTGCGCGTTTGGACGCACCTGTGGTCTCACCTCAGGTCGCACCAAGCGCGATTGCGGGGCGCAGACCCGGACTCCGGAAGCAGCATCCTACCTACCAGTCCTATGGTGTTAAGCTGAAAACAGAAGAACTGGAACTCATCCGCGCGAAGGCCGTCGCCATCGACATGACGGTCAATGCATATATTCGGGCGGCAGCTCTCGGTGAAGACTATATCCCAAAGCCACCGCCTTGGCTGCGGCAGACATTGCTCAAATTCTATATGGAACTCTGTGCCCAAGGCCGAAACCTGAACCAGCTGGCTCGCAGCGTGAACAGCGGTCACATCTCGGCGGAAGCAGCTTTGCTCTCTGTGGATCGCCAGCATGCCGTCTTGCAGAAACTAGCCGATGACATTGGCTTGGCATTAGCCGGAGGTCGCAACCCGCCCATGGAATATTAGGGTATACCGCCGTTTGTTTCTCAAGGCTTTTGACTGGCAGCCTGAGGTAGAACATCATATTCTTTGTCAATCATTGACGAAAGGTAGCTTCTAATTGTCTGATTTGGCTCACATCAAAGATGATGGAACTAAGCATCGCCTAGAGAAACACTTGGAGAAAGTCGCCGGTCTGGCGGAAGAATTTGCTTCTTCTTTCGGTCATGGCGACTGGACGAAACTTGCTGGGCTTTGGCACGATCTCGGTAAATACAATCCAGCATTCCAGAAATATTTGTGCGCCGTGACTGAGGGCGACAAAGAAGATGCGCATCTTGAAGATGTCGAGAAGATCAGGCAGACACGCGGCCCTGATCATTCAACGGCCGGCGCAGAACACGCCATGAGCCGCTTCCATGAAGTCGGCAAGCATAAGGCCGGTCGTATTCTTGCCTATATGATCGCAGGGCATCATGCCGGACTAGCCGACTGGCGCAGTGGAGACGCCATGGCACAAGGCGCACTCGGCGTGCGCCTGAATGAACGTGGCAAACAATGTTTACAACAGGTTCTAAATCGAGTGCCTCAGACTATCTTAGATGCGCCATTGCCATCATCGCTTCCGGCAAAGGATGCGGATCGTTCCTTATGGATACGCATGATGTTCTCATGTCTGGTGGATGCAGATTTTCTGGATACGGAAAATTTCATGAACGCAGATGTCGCATCTGCACGCGGGCAGCATCCATCGTTGAGAATCATGCACGACCAATATCGCCTGTATATGCAGAAAATGAAGGCAGGATTGCGCGCACCGGATTCCGCCATAAACAAAATTCGCGCCGATATTCTCGACGCGTGCCTTCAAAAAGCAGCGCAACCGCCCGGACTATTCACGCTGGATGTGCCGACGGGTGGAGGGAAGACACTGGCGAGCCTAGGTTTCGCGCTGGACCATGCCTTGGCGCACAATAAACACCGCATCATTTATGCAATTCCTTACACCAGCATTATCGAACAGACGGCCAACATCTTCGGAGGAATTTTCGGCACAGAAAATGTCATCGAGCATCATAGCCAGTATGACGCCGAAAAAGCAGGCATAGAACACAGTCGTCAGCGACTGGCAACTGAGAACTGGGATGCGTCGCTCATCGTGACTACCAATGTACAGTTCTTCGAATCGCTCCACGCTGCACGCACGAGCCGCGTTCGCAAATTGCACAACATCGCAAATAGCGTCATCATACTGGACGAGGCGCAGCTTCTTCCACCGGAGTTTCTCGATCCCATACGCCATGTTATGGATCAATTGATGCGCCATTATGGCGTAACGTTTGTTCTCAGCACGGCAACGCTGCCGGTGCTGGATAATCCCCCCATCAAACCGGGCGCAGTTCAAAAGATTCGCTTTGAGCGTTGTACGCCGATTATCGACGAGCCGGATCAACTGCATCGCCGTTTGCGGCGTGTCGAAGTATCGGTCCGGAAAGAACCGGTCAACCGATGGGAAGAGATTGTTCCGGAATTATCGGCGCATGAAAATCTACTCTGTATTGTCAACCGTCGCGACGATTGCCGTCAGCTTCATGCCTTGATGCCGTATGGCGCAATCCACCTTTCGGCGCTGATGTGCGGCGCTCATCGCTCCGAAGTCATCGCAAGCATACGCGCAAAACTGGCGCATCGTTCGGTTGAGCCACTGCGCGTCATCAGCACACAATTGGTTGAAGCCGGCGTCGATTTGGATTTTGACGTGGTCTATCGTGCGATGGCTGGGTTTGATTCCATCGCACAGGCGGCAGGGCGGTGTAACCGCGAAGGAAGGCGCGCGATGGGGCAGGTTATTGTTTTTACACCGCCAAAGGAAGCGCCGATGGGGTTGTTGCGCCGCGCGGAAGAGGCCGGAAAAACAATTTTGCGTCATCCGGCGGAAGGCGATCTTTTGCAGCCAGAAAATTATCGGCGCTATTTTCAGGAATTTTACGGCGGCATGCGCGAGCATTACGATAAGCATGAAATTCTGAGCCTGCTTCGTAACAATAGCGATCTTGAATTTTCCTTCCGCACGGCGGCCGAACGATTCCGCATGATTGATGATGTCTATCGTCCCGTCATCACAGCCTATGGTGAAGGCGCGGCTTTG
>CAZBSB010000193.1:616-4781 GCA_964494535.1 uncultured Rhodospirillales bacterium | reverse complement strand
CCCGGTTCGCCCGGCTCGCCGCGCATCACGGTTGACCCGACCGTGGGCGTCATTCTTGAATTCATCGGCAATAGCGGCCAGGTCGTGGCGCAGTCTCCGTCTTTCGCCGCGGTTGCCTATCTGCGCGCCGGCCTGACAAGCGAAGGCTACTCCAACAGAAGCGACGAGACGGCCGTTACGGCTTAGACCGCACTTCACTTTTTCATCTGCCATTTTCTACGGCTTTGGTCGTGCCTGTACCGCGCCCAGAGCCGCGGTTGCTTAGAGCAGCGGCGACAAGGTCAATGGTGCTATTTCCGGCACAGTGATTGCCGGCATTGGCGCTGTTTTGGTCTTCGCTTCCGGCAGCATGAAATCGAAAGCCTGTTCCGCGCCCACGGATTTGACGGCGTTTTGCAAGGCCGCCAGAGTAGCACGGTCGCTGGCCAAACGCGGGTCAATGGCGGGCGCCGGCGGTTTGACGCAGCTTGCCGTGGCAGCTTTGTCGGCCGGCGCTTTTTCAGGGCCGGGCAAAGTGAGCGCCAGACCGCGCCGTTCATGATGCCGCCCGACCTCCGCGATCGGATCGGGCAAAACTGGCGCCGGTTTGGCTGACGATGTTTTGCTCTTGGTTGATTTTTTCTCCGCGGCCGGCAATGCCGCCACGCGTTCAAACAGCGGCGGTAGGCCGGCGAAATCAACTTTATGTTCGGCAGCCGCCGCGGCTGGCGCTGTGCTAGGCGCTGCTGGTGCCGTGTCGAGTGAAGGCAGCAAGCGTGTTACTGGCTCGCTGGGCAGAGCTACGGCGGGTGTAGGTTCCCTGCCCTGATCCCATTGCTCCAGGGTCTGCCAATTATCTTCTGAAACAGCGGCCATGGCGGAAGAGCCACAAACAGCCAGCAACATCCCCAAGACAATCAGGGAACGGTGTTTGAGAAGGTGCCGGCGATGTCTAGGCGGCCACGTCATGGCGTGATGATAGGCTGTTTTGTCTAAAAAAGCCTGAACACCAGGCCATACACGAAAAATGATGTATAACAATCAATATGTTACGCGATATGATGTTTCGCATCTCCTCGGCTACCACATGGTCGTCATCCACGCACGGTATTTTCTCCTCTTCGGTGTCAAAGCCGCGGCTTGATTGTCGCCGAAACTGTATATAATGTTGCATTCTAAGCGCAGAGGGCGCGCGGTTGCAGAACGTGCGGAGATGGTATCCGTGCGATGACTGCGGCAAACATCGGTCTGACAAACAGCGTCTCTGAGACAAGTTGAGTTTGTTTCAAATCGTGCGGTGTTGACGGGCTGGATAAGTAAAAGGATATGGCCTTGTCTCGTTTTGTTGCTCCCAGTCAAGCCATGCCGGCCGATGAAGGCATTCAGTGCAAGGCCGCCGTCAAGTGGTTCAATGTCTCCAAAGGTTTTGGCTTCGTCGCGCCGGAAGATGGTCAGGGCGATGCCTTCCTGCATATCTCGGTGTTGAATCGCGCCGGCCTGCAGCAAATCGGCGACGGCGCCGAATTGTCCTGCATGATTGCGCCCGGCAACAAGGGGCGGCAAGTGACGCGCATTCTTGAAGTCATCAGCGAAGGCAGCGGCAATAGCGGCGGCGAGCAGGGTTATGGCGGCCGGCATGAGCAATCGTCAGGCTATGGCAGCCGGCGCGAGCAGTCATCAGACTATGGCAACCGTGGCGGCTATGGCGGCGGGCATGGCGGTTACGCCAATGATTCCCACGGCGGCGGTTACAGCAAGAACCGCCCACCGGCTGAAGGACCGGAAGTTGAAGTGAACGGCACGGTCAAATGGTTCAAGCCGGATAAAGGCTTCGGCTTCGTGGCCGCCGATGATGGCGACAAGGATATTTTCGTGCATAAGAGCCTGTTGCGCCGCGCGAACATCAACGAGTTGGAAAGCGGCCAGCGGGTACGGGTGCGCGCCACGAATGCCGCCAAAGGCCGCGAAGCCACCTGGATTGCGTTGGCCGGCGAAGACTAATCTCGCTCAGCATTTGACGCCGCCTACCACAGCGTCACTCGATGGTCAGCTGCTCATCCGCCCCGCGCTGGGTCGCGTTGAACTGCGCCATTTGCACGCCTGGCCACAGCACGGCGCCGGGTCTACGGGCTTGAACAAGAAGTGCCAGCTTCAATGACCCGGCCGTCGGACGGCTTAGCGCCAGCACCAATCCATCCGGCGTGACGCGGTGCGCCTGTACCTGATCAGTATCCCGCAACCAGCTGAGATGGCCGACGACCGGACTGCCGGGCACGACGGCGCGCAAGCGCAATTCCGGCGGCAATGGCACGAGGAACTCGGCCGGCCCCGCCGTGACTTCCGGCGCGCTTATCACCACCACATAATCTTGCTCCGCGGTCAGATGCGGCTGGCGTAAAGGCTGGCCATGCAGGGTGAAGATTGCGCGTTTGATTGAGGTGTGCGCCGACGCGGCCGGCTGCAGCGCCTTGAGTTTGGCGGTTTCTGCTCCGGCCGTAGTGACGCAGGCATAAAGCGGCTGCTCGCTTTTCACCAGCAGTCTGCTGACACGTTTGGCGTTTAGCGGCTTGCCGACCAGGCCGCGCAAGGTCAGCTGTTCCGCCTCGAGCTGCGCCTGCCACTCCGGCAGCCGCGACGTCAGATCAGACCAGAGCTGCGCCCCCGTGACGGCGGCGAGCGTCAGTTGCGGCGGCGGCAAAGCGGCGTTGTCCGGCAACAGCGCCACGGCTTCCTGGGGCGTCACCAGATCGTGATGCACCAGAATTTGCAAGACCTGCAGGGCGTTTTGCGGCTGCTCCACGCGCATCGCCGGCAATTGCGCAACGGCGCGCAGCCCGAATTGCTGGCTCTGCAGCTTGTCGCCGATGCTCGCCAGCGCCGCCGCCAGCTCGGCTTCGAACACCGCATGTCGAATCGCGTTGCCGTATTTTTCGACGAAATAACGCAAGGCCGCCGGATCAATCTTACCGAGGATGCCGAGCGCGTAAAACGCATCACTGCGGGCATAAAGCTCTGTTTCGGCGCCCCAGGCCACGTCCAGGCGCCGCGCGATATGATCCTGCAGCGCGTTCTGCCGTTCCAGCACCAGCGGGTCGTCGGGCACACTATGCCATGCGAGCAGCGCGAAGGCCGAAGCGGTTAGATCGCTGTGTGGCGCCTCGGCATAGAGCGCTATGCCACCATCCCCGCGCTGGCGCGACGCCAACAGCGCGATGATACGCGACCGCCAGGCGACAAACTGCGCCGGCTTGACGCCCAGCACTTCCAGCAACGCCCGGTAGGATTGCAGCGCGAGGAGGCCGCGCGCCAGCACATCGCTGCGATTGGTGTCGGCGTCCCAGAGCTGACTGAGCAGCTGCCCGACATCCGGCAACGGCAGCGGCGACAACAGCACCGCCGACGCCTTGCCAGGCGCTTTGTCCGATTGCGGATTAAGCGGCACGGATTGATCTTTATGCACGGGCGCCAGGCAGGAAAAGCGCCAGGCGAGCGGCGGCGGCATTTCCGTTGACTCAGCACGCGGCACCGGGGCGGTCGCCGCCGGTTGCAAGGCAACTTCATGCAGTTTCTCGCCGATCGTCGCATCGTCCCACACCAGCACATGCAGTGCTGCTTTTTCGCCTTGCGGCGGCATGGTCACGGCCACGGTGACGCGGCCATCCGGCGGCACGACGGTTGGCGGACTTAGTTGGCTGTCGCCCACGGTGGGTGGACGTCGCACCGGTTCGAACGCTGGCAGTGCCGGCCAATCGGCGGGAATATTGCTGGCCACGGCGAAAGCGGGGGCGCGCTCCTGCTGCAATTCCTGCAGCAACGGCTGTGCCACCGCTTTGCCGTCCAGCGGCACGGCCACGATCTGCACATAACGCTGCCGCTTGGCTTCCGGCGGCAAAACCAGGGTCAGCGTCACCGTGCTGCCGGCCAGCGGTTTCTCCGGCAATGTCACAGCGGCGTCGCGCAAGTCGGGATAGGCCAGCGGCGGCAACCAATGCCGCGCGCCGGACAAGCGCCAGCCCCCGGCTTCATCCTGATCCGTGCCGATGGCGACGACATGCCCACCCCGCGGCAACGCCGCTGCCAGCTGCAGCTCGGCGCCGGCTGCCGCCGGGCGTAGCTCCTGAATCTTCTGGTCGGCCGCGATGGCGGCACGCAGCTCCGGCGCCGCCGCCTTGAATGCGATGGCGCC
>CAZBSB010000193.1:0-606 GCA_964494535.1 uncultured Rhodospirillales bacterium | reverse complement strand
AGGCACGCAAAGGTGGCACATGCAAGGCAGGCGCGACAGTGAAGCGCCAGCTGGTCAGCAAGGCTCTGTCCGGCGTGAAGGCTTCCAGCCGGTATTGTCCGGGCTGAACCCCCACGCTGATGCTGCCGGCGCGATTCTCGCCTAGAGCAACGACGCCGGCCAGCACCGGCGCCACCGCGACATCCGATTCATAGCGCCAACTGCCATCGGTAAAAAACCAGCGGAAGCTGCGGCGTTCCGTCAATAATTCATAACGCACCTCAGGCGGCGCCGTCTTGGCCGCCTTTTTCACCGTCGGCAGCACATTCACGCGAAAAGCCGCCTGGCTGTTGCCGCGCAAAGCATCGGGGGCAAAATCTGCCTTGATGCCCAGCGCCCACGGCACGGGCGGAAAACGCAACAGCAGCGGCTGCGCCGCCACTTCCGGCAGGCCGATTGGCTGCAGCTCAAGCCGCGCCTGCATGGGCGTATCGGTCTTGGGCGGCGGCGGCAGCGTCAGGCTGACGGTGCCGCCGTTCTTGACGACCAGGCTGGCGAGCTTGATGGCAGCACCTGCTTCGGCATCCAGTCCGCCGAAGGCATAGCCATCCGCCAATTCCGGAAACA
>CAZBSB010000192.1:0-4783 GCA_964494535.1 uncultured Rhodospirillales bacterium | reverse complement strand
AGCGGGGAAGTAAAAAAGACAAGCGCCAGAAAGAAGCCGTCATGTTCATCAAGCAGAAGATCGATTCGGCCAAATGGTTCATTGATGCGATAAAGCAGCGGCAAAACACCCTGCTGAATACCATGGAAGCCATCATGAACTACCAGCGTGAGTTCTTTATCTCAGGTGATGAAACAGACCTGCGGCCCATGATATTAAAATATATTGCCGAAGCTACCAACCTCGACATTTCTACCGTTAGCCGGGTGGCTAACAGCAAATTTGTACAGACCGAATTCGGAACATACCGCCTTAAATTCTTCTTCAGCGAAAGTTTACAAACAGACAGCGGCGAAGAAGTAAGCACCCGGGAAGTAAAAAAGATACTCAGCGACATTATTGAGGCTGAAAGCAAAAAACATCCGCATAGTGATGAAAAATTAACCGAGATGCTGCAGGAAAAAGGATATAATATTGCACGACGCACCGTTGCCAAATACCGGGAACAACTGAACATTCCCGTTGCACGGTTAAGAAAAGAATTATGACAGAAACACTCACACATATCCCGGTTGTCCATGCCAGGAAAGAATACCCTTTCATTCTGAGATTCTTTTCACAACTCTTTTCAGTTGTATTTCATCCCCTGTTCATTCCAACCTATGTGGTGGTTTTCTTACTCAACTTTCACCCTTCTTATTTTTCCGGGTTTGGCTATGGTTCCAAACTGATGTTATTGCTCACTACGATCCTCAATACGGCCTTCTTTCCCGCCTTTTCTGTTTTGATCATGAAAGGCCTGGGGTTCATAAAGTCTGTTTTTTTGCCAACCCAGCAGGAAAGGATCGGCCCCTACCTGGCAGCGATGATCTTCTATTTCTGGGCAGCAAGGGTTTTCTTTAAGTTTGAGCCACAACTTTCCCCCGTATTGCCTTCATTTATGACCGGCGTTTTTCTCACAACGGTTGCGGCGCTTATCCTGAATATCTTCTTTAAAATAAGCATGCACGCCATAGGCTGCGGCGGACTGATCGGGGTATTTATGGTGATCATGAACAGCAACAGCATGCTGATGACCTGGCCCCTGGCAGCGGCCTTATTGGTAACCGGCCTTGTATGTACCGCCCGCTTTATTGTAAGCGATCATTCTCCAAAAGAGATCTACGCAGGCTTATTCGTTGGCCTGTCCTGCCAGTTCATTGCGGCTTTTGTGGTGCTGTAAAAAAGAAGAAGCCCCGCTAAAAGCAGAGCCTCTTGTCTCCTGTCGTGCCTAACAATAAAATTTTCTAAAACTGTAGCGGAAATAAAAAATTAGCTGTTAAGTATTTTTGAACGGCTGGTATATTTTTTTGAAGGATAGTACAAAAACATACAGCTTCCGTTTTTGATAACATCGATGATCTTTTTATTCAGGTCGATGGGTACGGCCGGGCAACCATAACTCCTGCCCAGGTAACCGTTCTGCCTGATGAAACGCTCACTTACATAATCAGCTCCGTGCATTACAATGGCCCTGTTCTGTGCATTGCAGTTGATCCCCTTCTCGCAACCCTTTAATTTCAAAGAGTATCCATTGCTTCCTTTATAGGTATCCAATGTTATAAAAAATCCCAGGCTGCTTTTATGCGATTCGCCGGCATTGGAAAAATCAGTGGCCCGTTCCTGGCCCGATTTTCGGCCATGCGCTACCAGGGAATTGAACAACACCTTACCCGTAACCATTTCCAGTACGAATAATCTTTTCTGAATGGAAGACATACTGTAATCAACGATGGTAAGCAGGTTACAGTTTTTCAACAAATTTTTTGATTGAAGGACCATGAACCCCTTGTATGCTTTATCAAAAGCATCTTTTGATAAGCCGGCAGACTCAAGATCCCATGCATTATATAATGCAGACGAACCCGTCTCCGTATGAGAGGCGGCAGAAACAGTGAACGCTGTTACCGGCAAGGCCTTTTTTGTAAAGCGTGATGAAGAACTGTTTGACTGTAATAACAGTACACACAGCACAGCAAGCGCATAAGGGGTTACTCTCATTCTTGTGGTTTTCAGTACGGATTCGGAGATTAAGCGAACCAGATATAAATCGTTTTCCCTGAACACTTTATTGTACAGCAGTTGGAAACAAAACAGATTTTTTTTATCATCATGTCCGGAAAGGTAGAACTACGTAGTGGCTATACTTTAACAAGCGCATAAAGCCTCGTTTTATTACTGTAAAACGGCAAACCGTTATCTTTACCCTTATTAACGTATGAAAAACATTAAAGTACTTTTTTATCTTTTGCTGGTACTCCCTGTGACCCCTGCCTGGGGAAATCTTCAAAGGGCCGGTTTCGACCGAACCGCTTTCTATAATGCAATGGCATCAGAAAAAGTGGAAGAGGTAAATACACAACTGAATATTGTAAAAACCTCGTCTATTAATGAGAAAGATGCTTTTGAAGGCGCTTTGCTGATGAGAAAGGCCGGGCTGGTTGCCAAAGCCAAAGACAAATTACACCTGTTTAAAGAAGGCCGTAAAAAACTGGAAGCTTCTATTAAAAAAGACAGCGACAATACCGAATATTATTTTCTTCGCCTCATCATACAGGAACATGCGCCCAAGGCGGTTGATTACAGGAGCAATATTGATCACGACAGCAAACTGATCCGCTCTAATTATAAAACCCTGCCTCCGGCGGTTCAGCAGGCCATTGCAGACTACAGCAAAAAATCAAATGCTTTAAAGGGGCTGCTCCCTTAACTTTGCAGCGCATGGGTAAGAAAATTCTTGTTATTTATTATTCTCAGTCTGGCCAGCTTACAGACATCACCGACAACCTGGTTGCTCCGCTCATTGAAGCCGGTCATTTGGTGGAAAAAGTCAGGGTACAGGTTGCAAAAGATTACCCCTTTCCGTGGAATGGCAAAGCCTTTTTTGCAGTAATGCCCGATTGTGTAAAGGGGGTGCCCACCGAATTAAAACCATTCCGGTTAAACGAATCTAAATACGACCTGGTGATTCTTGGCTACCAGGCCTGGTTCCTTTCCCCGTCTATCCCGGTCAATTCCCTATTACTTGACCCCGCAGTAAGAGCTGTTTTAAAAGATACGCCTGTTGTTGCCATTACCGGCGCCCGCAATATGTGGATCAGCGCCATGGAAAGAGTAAAGGCAATACTGAAGGGATCTGGAGCAAAACTGGTGGGCCATATCTCCCTGGTTGATAAGCACCATAACTTCATCAGCTTTATCACCATTTTTTACTGGATGTTCAAAGGAAAGAAAGGAAGATGGCTTAACCTTTTTCCCAAGCCCGGCGTTTCCGACCAGGATATTGCCGGAACTTCTGTGTTTGGTAATACCATTCAAAAATATCTTGACAAAGGATCCTGGGATGGTATGCACGATGAACTTCTTCAGCAAAAAGCAGTGGTAGTAAAATATAATTTAATGTTTATAGAATCAAAGGCCAGGCGCATTTTCGGCATATGGGCAAACCTCATTGCCAAAAAGAAAAAAAAGACAGCCTGGCTTGTTGCATTCAAATATTATCTTTTAATTGCACTGTTTATAGCTGCGCCGATCATACTAACTGTTGATGCTATATTCTTCAAGCCCTTTTTATCGGAACGCATAAAAAGGCAAAAACAACAATATTCAGGTATAAATTAATTAACCCTAACTGCAGATGTCTTTTAACGAGGTTTACATTACCAATACGTCTTCTTTTTTTCCAAACAACCCGGTATCAAATGATGAAATGGAAGATTACCTGGGCTATATCAACGGCCAGCCTTCCAAATCAAAACGAATTGTTTTACGAAACAACGGTATTACCAACCGCTACTATGCTTTAACCAAGGACCGGAAAGTAACCCATACCAATGCCCAGATCACTGCAGAAGCAGTGAAAGCCCTTTTGGGAAACGACGATGCCAAACTAAAAGCCATTGACCTGCTCTCCTGCGGAACATCTACACCTGACCAGGTAATGCCTTCACACGGCGTGATGGTACACGGACTGTTGCCCGAAACCAACTCGATAGAAGTGGTTTCTCCGGCAGGCGTTTGCTGTGCCGGTATGCATGCGCTGAAGTATGCGTATATGGCCATTAAAACAGGCGATGCAAGCCTGGCAGTAGCTACCGGTTCCGAACGGTTTTCCACCTTACTCATCTCCGATGTTTTTGAAGACGAAGCAAAGAAACTGCAGGAACTGGAAGAAAATCCATACATCGGTTTTGAAAAAGAATTCTTACGCTGGATGTTGTCTGATGGCGCTGCTGCTTTCTTAATGACAAACAAAAAGAATGAATCCGGGCTTAGTCTTAAAGTAGAGTGGCTGGAAGGATTTTCCTACGCCAATAAAATGGAAGCCTGTATGTACAGCGCCAGTGAAAAACAAAAAGACGGCAGCTTAAAAAGCTACATGGAATTCACCCACGATGAGATAAACAACAAATCCATCTTAAGTATAAAACAGGATGTGAAGCTGCTCAGCGAAAATATTGTTCCACTGGGTGGCGTTGGATTAAAAGCGGCGCTGGATAAACACGGCGTGCAATCATCCGAGATCGATTATTTCCTGCCGCACATGTCGAGCAATTTCTTTAAAGATAAAATTTTCCAGCGGCTGATAGAGAACGGAACCGGCATCCCTTACGATAAATGGTTCGTTAATCTCAGTACCGTTGGCAATGTAGGCGCTGCTTCGGTTTACCTGATGGTGGATGAATTATACCACAGCGGCAAACTGAAAGCGGGTGATAAGATCTTATTACTTGTTCCGGAAAGCGCCCGTTTTTCTTATATGTAC
>CAZBSB010000191.1:0-4878 GCA_964494535.1 uncultured Rhodospirillales bacterium | reverse complement strand
ACGTCTTGCTGCTAATAACGCGTTGGTAGGCGGTGCCGCCCGCAGGCGCCGCGGCCACGATGGCGGCCGGCTGGC
The DNA here is from genome assembly GCA_964494535.1 of uncultured Rhodospirillales bacterium. Classification (GTDB taxonomy): domain Bacteria; phylum Pseudomonadota; class Alphaproteobacteria; order UBA9219; family RFNS01; genus JAGOHT01. The sequence continues at coordinate 4,803 of CAZBSB010000191.1, read as the reverse complement.
CAGAGACTGATGATGGTGCACGCCGGTTGGCCAGGGCGCTCGCCACAAAAGCGGTGGCGAAAACCAGTAGCAGCAGCACCAGCGTGTTGAGATATTTCATGCCGACCGCCGCTCGTTCCGAATCATTGCCAAACAGCCTTATTAATAGCAGTTTTCCGCACGCATGCCAGCCGCGATTCCCCTCTCGACGCCGCCGGCCGCAGGCACTAGATTACCGCTCCAACCGTAGTGAAAGCCGTTATGAGCGACATCCTCAAGGAAATTGACGAAGAATTGCAGCGCGAACATATGGCCGCGCTGTGGCGGAAATATAAAATTCCGGTGCTGGGCGCCATCGCGCTCATCATCCTCGGCACCGCGACCTTCTCCACCTGGCAGCAGCACAAGGAAAGCCGCCAGGTGGCGCTGTCGGTCGCTCTGGGTTCGCTCGCCACCCGTCCGGGCATGACGGAAGAGCAGAAGGTGGAAGCCTTTCTGGCCTTTGCGCGCCAGAATTCGCAAACTGGCCAGGGTGTGCTGGCGCAGCTGACAGCTATCGGCGGCTTGATTAAAGAGGACAAGCGCGACGAAGCTATCAAGCAGCTTGACGCGCTGGCCAATGATTCCTACGCCAACCAACTGACCAAGGACTATGCCCGCCTCATCCGCATCCAGCTGCTGCTGGATACCGGCGACCCGGTGGCCTTGCGCCAGCAGCTGGCGCCCCTGGCGGAAAACGGCCAGCCCTGGCGCTATAATGCGCGCATGATGCAGGGGCTGCTGTATGGCAAACATGGCGACAGTGCGCGCGCCCACGACATCTTCAAAGCCTTGGGCGAAAGCACCGACGCGCCGACAACGACCCGCGAGGAAGCTAAGCTGCTGGCGCGCTATTACGGCACAAAGAGGTAATCATCATGCGTGGATTGCGGCAAACCGCCAGCCTGACGGCTCTTTGCGTTCTAACGGCCGGTTGCACCTGGCTCGGCCTGACGGAGGTGGAGAAGCCCGACGCCAAAGGCAAGCGCGAGGCGGTGATGAATGCCGCGCCCGCGCTGGCGGTTGATACTGCAACGGATCAGGCGCCGCTCAAGCTGCTGCCGGCGGAGAAGAACGCCGCCTGGCCGCAGGCCGGCAACACGCCGGAAAATGTGGTTGGCCATCCGGCGTTGAACGCCACGGTGCAACAGGTGTGGCGCACCGATATTGGCGATGGTTCCGGCGGCGGCTTGCGGCTGCTGGCGCGGCCGTTGATCGCCGAAGGCAAGGCCTTCGCCATGGATGCCAGCGGGCACGTATCCGCCGTGGCGCTGGATTCGGGCGACAGGCTGTGGCGCGTTTCCACCCAGGCGGAAGATTCGGACGCTGATGAAGCCATCGGTGGCGGCATCGCTTATGATAATGGGCGGGTTTTCGCCACCACCGGGCACGGCGAAGTCGTGGCGCTAGCGGCAAAAGACGGCAGCACGGTCTGGCGGCGCCAGTTGCCCAACCCATCCCGTGCCGCGCCAACGGTGGCGGATGGGCGCGTGCTGGTCACTACGCTGAACAACGCGACCCTGGCGCTGAACGCGGCGGACGGCACGGTGCAGTGGACGCATAATGGCATGGTGCAAATGGCCTCGCTGCAAGGCGGCGCCAGCCCGGCTGTGGCCGGCGATGTGGTGCTGTCGGCCTATAGTTCCGGCGAAATCTTCGCCCTGCGGGCGCAGAACGGGCGCGTGGCCTGGGGCGATGTGCTGGTGGCGCCGCAAGCGGGCGCCATGCCGGAAATGGCCGACATCAGCGCCACGCCGGTGATTGACCGCGGCGGCGCCTTCGCCGTCAACCGCAGCGGCCGTATGGCGGCGCTGATAATGCGGAGCGGCGATCACGCCTGGGAGGTGGATGTGGGCAGCCGCACGGCGCCGGTGGTGTCGGGCGGTGTCGTTTATTTGCTGACGGAGCAGCAGCAATTGCTGGCCTTGCGGCGCGATAACGGCAAGCTGCTGTGGCAGCAGCAATTGCAGAAGCTGAACGATCCTGAGGACAAAGCCTCAACCCCCGTGGTGTGGACGGGGCCGCTGCTGGCCGGCGGACGGCTCTTTGCCGTCAATTCCAAGGAAAAACTGGTGGAATTCAGCGCCGTCAACGGCAAGCAGACGGCGGAGCATGATTTGCCGGATCAGTCTTTCATCGCGCCTATCGCGGCGGCTGGCACGCTGTTGGTCGTCACCGATAACGGCAAGTTGGTCGCTTTCAAATGACCAAAACCGCGGCGCGGCCTGGCGCGCCTTTTGCCGTGGCGATTATCGGCCGCCCGAATGTCGGCAAATCCACGCTCTTCAACCGCCTGGCGGGCAAGAAACTCGCGCTGATTGACGACACGCCCGGCGTGACGCGGGATTGGCGCAGCGCGCCGGCGCGGCTGGACGACCTGGCCTTCACGCTCATAGACACGGCAGGGTATGAGGAGGGCGACAAAGCCGCCATTCCGGCGCGCATGTGGCAGCGCAGCCTGCGCGGGCTGGCGCAGGCGGATGCCGTGCTGTTCATGGTGGACGGGCGGGAAGGGGTGCTGCCCGACGACCGGCTGCTGGCCAAGCTGCTGCACAAGAGCGGCAAGCACATTATCTTGCTCGTCAACAAATGCGACAATCCGCAGCCGCCGGCCGGTTTCGCGGAAGCCTATAAGCTGAATTGCGGCGAGCCGGTGCCGTTCTCCGCCGCCCATGCCATCGGCCTGGCAGAGGTCTATGAGCGGCTGCAAGCCCTGGCGCCCGCCGCGGCCTTTGTGGCGCCGGATGCTGAAGAAGATGATGAAGCCAATCCCAATCTCCACCTCGCTATCGTCGGCCGGCCGAATGCCGGCAAATCCACGCTCGTCAACGCGCTGATCGGCGAAGACCGGCTGCTGACCGGGCCGGAGCCGGGGTTGACGCGGGACGCCGTGCATATTCCGTGGGAGTATAACGGCCAGCCCATCCGCCTGGTGGATACCGCCGGAATGCGCAAGCGCGCCCGCGTTGAGGACAAGCTGGAGAAAATGAGCGTGCAGGAAACGCTGCGCTCTATCCGCCTCGCGCATGTGGTGGTGCTGGTGGTGGACGCCACGCAGGCGCTGGAGAAGCAGGATTTGCTGATTGCCGAGCATGTGGCGGAGGAGGGCAGGGCGCTCGTGCTGGCCATCAACAAATGGGATTTGATTGACGACAAGCAGGCCTATCTGAAACAGACGCAGCACCGGCTGGAGCATGTGCTGGCGCAGCTTTCCGGCCTGAGCATGATACCCATTTCCGCCACGCGCCGCACGGGGCTGGACAAGCTGATGCAAGCCGTGCTGCAGACCTATGCGTGTTGGAACAAGCGCGTCAGCACGGGCGCGCTCAACCGCTGGCTGCTGCACCTCACGGAAAATCACCCGCCGCCCATCGCTAAAGGCCACCGCATCAAGCTGCGTTACATGACGCAACTGAAAGGCCGCCCGCCTAGCTTCGCTCTGTGGGGCAACAAGCTGGAAGATTTGCCGGATTCATACCTGCGCTATCTCACCAACCACCTACGCGAAGAATTCGGCTTCCACGGCGTCCCCATCCGCTGGCAACGCAAAAGCGGCGACAATCCGTTCGGGAAGAAGAAGGACTAGCCGTCCGAACGCATCCGTCATGCCTGCGCAGGCATCAACTACAAGGACCTGAAGATCCTTCAGGCGCTTTTCTTTTTGCTCTGCGTCTCCGCCGGCGTGAACAGCGGCAGCAAATCGCCCAGGTTGCTGATGGTGGTGCGTTTGAGCGCCGATTCCGCCTTGCCTTTGGCGCGCGCGTTATGCGGTAGAATCGCCTGACTGAAGCCCAGTTTGGCAGCTTCCTTGAGGCGCAAATCCGCCTGGCTGACCGGCCGCACTTCGCCGGCCAGGCCGATTTCGCCGAACACCACGCATTCCGGCGGCACCGGCACGCCGCTCATTGAAGACAGCAGCGCTGCCGCCACCGCCAGGTCGGCCGCCGGCTCGTTGATTTTCAGCCCGCCCGCGACGTTGAGATAAATATCGTTGGCGCCGATGGTCACGCCGCAGCGCGCTTCCAGCACCGCCAGCACCATGGCCAGCCGCCCGCCGTCCCACCCCACCACGGCGCGGCGCGGCGTGCCGAGCGCGGAGGGCGCCACCAGCGCCTGAATTTCCACCAGCACCGGGCGCGTACCTTCCAAACCGGCGAAGACGGCGGCGCCGGAAACATCTTCCCGCCGGTCCGCCAGAAACAGCGCGGAGGGGTTGGGCACTTCCACCAGACCTTGCTCCGTCATCTCGAACACGCCGATTTCGTCCGTCGGCCCGAAGCGGTTTTTCACCCCGCGCAGAATGCGGAAATGGTGGCCGCGCTCACCTTCCAGATACAGCACGGTGTCCACCATATGCTCCAGCACGCGGGGGCCGGCCAGGGTGCCTTCCTTCGTCACATGCCCCACCAGCAGCAGCGTGATGTTGCGCGCCTTGGCCAGGCGAATGAACTCCTGGGATGAGGCGCGCACTTGCGCCACGGTGCCGGGCGCGCTGTCCAGCACATCCACATACATGGTCTGGATGGAGTCAATCACCACCACGGCGGGCGCGTCCGGCCGGTCGAGGCTGGCCACGATATCGCGCACCGAGGTGGCGTTGGCGAGATCGCACGCGATGTTGGCGAGGCCGAGGCGGCGGGCGCGCATCCGCACTTGGTCAACCGCTTCCTCGCCGGAAATATAGGCGCAGGGGCTGCCGCGTGCCGCCAGCTGGCACACCGTCTGCAGCAACAGCGTGGATTTGCCGATACCAGGATCCCCGCCGATCAGCGTAACACCGCCCGG
>CAZBSB010000190.1:979-4910 GCA_964494535.1 uncultured Rhodospirillales bacterium | reverse complement strand
GAGAAGCCGCAGATGAGGAAGGTGCGCTTTCGCACGCTCGGCTGCTATCCGCTCTCCGGTGCGCTCGAGAGCCGGGCCGCCTCGATCGCGGAGGTCACTACGGAGATGCTGCTGTCGCGCCGCGCCGAACGGCAGGGACGTGCGGTCGACCGTGACCAGGTGGCGTCGATGGAGCGCAAGAAGCAGGAGGGTTATTTCTGATGCTTGCACCGGTACCAGCACCGGCGGGACTCGCCGCGCCTGCGGACAAGGGACTGCTGCGCCTGATCACCTGCGGCTCCGTGGACGACGGCAAGTCGACGCTGCTCGGCCGCCTGCTGCTGGAGACGCAATCGATCCTCGAGGACCAGATGGCTGCACTGCGCGCCGATGCCGTCCGCGGCGGCGAGCCGGCCGAGGCGATCGATCTCGCCTGGGTCGTCGACGGGCTGATGGCCGAGCGCGAGCAGGGCATCACCATCGACGTCGCCTACCGCTTCTTCAGCACCGCGCGACGCAAGTTCATCGTTGCCGACACGCCGGGGCATGAGCAGTACACGCGCAACATGGTGACCGGGGCATCCACCGCGGATGTGGCGGTGATCCTGGTCGATGCGCGCAAGGGCGTGCTCACGCAAACGCGCCGCCACGCCTACCTGACTTCACTGCTCGGGGTGCGCCGGCTCGTGCTCGCCGTCAACAAGATGGATCTCGTCGGCCACTCGAGGGCGCGCTTCGAGGCGATCGTGGCGGAGTTCGGCGAGTTTGCTCGCCGCGCGAAGCTGCCGGCGGCCGTGTCGATCCCGCTCGTCGCAACCGCCGGCGACAACGTCGCGAAGGCCAGTGCGGTGATGCCCTGGTACACGGGCCCGACGCTGCTCGACTTCCTCGAGACGGTCGATGCCGGGGAGGACGGCGGCACTCCGCGGCCGTTTCGCATGCCCGTGCAGTGGGTCAATCGCGCGCGGGACTTTCGCGGGCTCACGGGCCAGGTGACGAGCGGCCGGATCGCGGTGGGCGACCCGGTGCGCGTCTGGCCGTCCGGAACAGCGAGCGTGGTCGCGCGCGTGGTGACGGGAACGGAAGAGCGTGCGGCTGCCGTTGAAGGGCAGTCGACCCAACTCGTGCTCGGCAGCGACGTCGATGCGGGGCGCGGGGCCGTGATCGCGGCAGCGGAGTCTCCGCCGGCGGTCGCCGACCAGTTCGAGGCGACGATAGTCTGGCTGCACGAGGCGCCGCTGCTGCAAGGCCGCGCCTACTGGCTGAAGCTCGGCACGCAGCTCGCGACCGCAACCGTGGCACCCGTGAAACATCGTGTCGACGTGAATACGCTCGAGCCGCTCGCGGCCGAGCGCCTCGAGATGAACGATATCGGCGTTTGCGAGCTCGCGCTCGATCGCGACATCGTGTTCGCGTCCTATGCCGAGGACCGTGCGCTCGGCGGCTTCGTGCTGATCGACCGGGTCACGAACGCGACCGTCGGCGCGGGGCTCATCCACTTCGCCCTGCGCCGCGCCGCGAACCTGCACCGCCAGTGGCTCGATGTCGACAAGGGCGTGCGCGCGCGGCAAAAAGCGCAGCGGCCACGCGTCGTGTGGTTCACCGGCCTGTCCGGCGCCGGCAAGTCGACCATTGCCAACCTGCTCGAACGCCGACTCGTGGCCGCGGGCCGCCACACCTACCTGCTCGATGGCGACAACGTTCGCCTCGGACTCAACCGAGACCTCGGCTTCAGCGCGCAGGACCGGGTCGCGAACGTGCGGCGGATCGCGGAAGTCGCGAAGCTGATGGTCGACGCGGGCCTCATCGTGCTCGTCTCGGTGATCTCGCCGTTTCGCGCCGAGCGCCGCAGCGCACGCGAGCTGTTCGAGCCGGGCGAGTTCGTGGAGGTGTTCGTCGACACGCCGCTCGCGGTGGTCGAGCGGCGCGACGTGAAGGGCCTTTACCGCAAGGCGCGGGCGGGCGAGCTGCGAAATTTCACCGGCATCGACTCGCCGTACGAGGTGCCGGAGGCCCCCGAACTGCACCTGCGCACGGAGGAGACGGGCGTCGAGGAAGCGGCGGCACGGCTGCTCTGTTACCTCGAGTAGGCGAGGCGGTAGAGGCCCGGCAGGACAAGCAGGGTCAGCAGCGTCGAGGAGATGATGCCGCCGATCACCACGGTGGCGAGCGGGCGCTGCACTTCCGCACCCGTACCCGTATTGAGCGCCATCGGCAGGAAGCCGAGCGCCGCCACCAGGGCCACCATCAGGATCGGCCGCAGGCGAAGCATGGCCCCTTCGCGGATGGCCTCGTCGAGCGCCGCGCCGTTGGCGAGCCGGTCGCGGAAGGCGGAGACCAGGACCACGCCGGTCAGCACCGCGACTCCCGACAGCGTGATGAAGCCCACGCCGGCGGTGATCGACAGCGGAATGTCGCGCAGCCACAGCGCCACGATCCCGCCGGTCAGCGCGAGCGGTACGCCGCTGAACACGAGCGCCGCGTCCTTTGCCGAGCCGAAAGCCAGCAGCAGCAGCGCGAAAATCAGACCGAGCGTCGCCGGCACCAGCAGGGTCAGGCGCTGCGAGGCCGACTGCAATTGCTCGAAGGTGCCACCGTAGTCGAGCCAGTAGCCCGCGGGCAGCTTGACCTCGCGCTCGATGCGCTGCTGCGCCTCGGCGACGAAGCCGCCGAGGTCGCGGCCGCGCACGTTCGCAGACACGACGAGCCGCCGCTTGCCGTTCTCGCGGCTCACCTGGTTCGGGCCGGTTGTCAGCTCGAGGCGGGCGACTTCGCCGAGCGGCACATAGCCGCCCTGTGGCAGCGTGATCGGCAGGCGCGACAACTTCGCGACATCGCTGCGCAGTGCCTCGGGCAGCCGCACCACGATGCCGAAACGCCGGTCGCCCTCGAACACCTGGCCCGCCTGCGCGCCGCCGGTTGCTGCGGCGAGCACGCCCTGCATATCCGCGACATTGAGGCCGTATCGATACAGTGAGGCACGATCGGGTTCCACCGACAGCACGGGCAGTCCCGCTACCTGTTCGACCCTGACGCCTTCGGCGCCTTCGATCTTCGCCAGCACGCGCGACACTTCCGTGCCGCTCGCGAGCAGCTGATCGAGGTCGTCGCCGTAGATCTTGACCCCGAGGTCCGAGCGCACTCCCGAGATCAACTCGTTGAACCGCAGCTGGATGGGCTGGCTGATCTCGAGCGCATTGCCGGGAACCGCCTCCAGGCGCTTCTCTATTTCCTCGAGCAGCGCCGCCTTGGGCTTGTCCGGGTCGGGCCAGGCGGCGCGATCCCTGACCATGACATAGCCGTCCGAAATGTTCGGCGGCATCGGGTCCGTGGCCACTTCCGCGGTACCGACGCGCGAGAAGTAGGTATGGATCTCCGGCATGCCCGCGAGCGCACGCTCGAGTTGCTGCTGCATTTCCATCGATTGCGTGAGGCTCGTGCCGGGCGCGCGCAGCGCCTGCACCGCGAGGTCGCCCTCGTCGAGACTCGGGATGAACTCCGATCCGAGTCGCGAGCCGAGCCATCCGCAGAGCAGCACGAGTGCGACGGCCCCGCCGAGGATCGGTGTACGAAATCGCAGCGCAAACCCGAGGACCGGTCCGTACAGGCGTCGCGCGCCGCGCACGATCCGGTTCTCCTTTTCCTCGATGCGACCCCGCAGGAACAGCGCGACCGCCGCGGGAACGAAGGTCAGCGAGAGCACGAGGGCGGCGACGAGCGCCATCATGACGGTGAGCGCCATCGGCCGGAACATCCGTCCCTCGACTCCACTCAGCGCGAGGATCGGCAGATTGACGAGGATGACGACCAGCACGCTCACGAGGCTCGGCGTGAACACTTCACGCGTGGCGATGAACACCGTGTGCAGCCGTTCCTCGAGGTCGAGTACGTGCCCGGTGCGATGCTGACGCTCGGCGAGGCGCAGCAGGCAGTTCTCGACGATGATGACGGC
>CAZBSB010000190.1:0-969 GCA_964494535.1 uncultured Rhodospirillales bacterium | reverse complement strand
GAGGGACATCAGGTTCGCGCTGACCTTCGACCCCACCATGCCCGTGATGAGGAGCAGCATCGAAAGCGGAATCACGAGCGCCGTGAGGATCGCGGCACGCACGTTGCCGAGCATCAGGAGCAGGACTGCGATGACCAGTACCGCGCCCTCGAGCAGGTTCTTCTGCACCGTCGCGATGGTTTTCTCGACCAGCACCATCCGGTCGTAGACAGGTTCGGCCGTGATCCCGCGCGGCAACGATGCGGCTACTTCCCTGAGTTTCGCGGCGACCGCCTTCGAGACCGTGCGACTGTTCTCGCCGATCAGCATGACGGCCGTGCCGAGTACGGATTCCCTGCCGTCGCGGGTCGAAGCGCCGGTGCGCAATTGCTTGCCGTAGCCGATCTCCGCCACGTCACGAATCGTGATCGGGACGCCATCGCGATGAGCAACGATGATCCCTTCAATCGAAGGAATATCGGTGACCTGGCCGGGTGAGCGGATCAGATACTGCTCGCCGTTGCGCTCGATATAGCCGGCGCCGACGCTGGCGTTGTTCCTTTCGAGCGCGGCGACGACCTCGTCGAACGATAGTCCGAATGCGAGGAGGCGTCCCGGATCGGGGGTGACATGGAATTCCCGCTCGTACCCCCCGATCGTGTTGACTTCAGTGACGCCGGATACCTGACGCAGCTGGGGACGTATCACCCAATCCTGCAGGGTTCGCAGGGCGACGGCATCGTAGGGACGTCCGTCCGGTTGGCGGGCATTCGCGTCGGCCTGCACCGTATAGAGGAAGATTTCCCCGAGACCGGTCGCGACCGGCCCGAGTTCCGGTTCGATGCCGCCTGGCAACTGACTGCGCACTTGCAGCAGTCGCTCATTGACCAGGTTACGTGCAAAGTAGATGTCCGTGCCATCTTCAAAGACGATGGTCACCTGCGACAGCCCGTAGCGGGAGAGTGAGCGTGTGTACTCCAGATGCGGAAG
>CAZBSB010000189.1:4369-4937 GCA_964494535.1 uncultured Rhodospirillales bacterium | reverse complement strand
ATTCGCGGTGATGACAAGGATGGCAACCGCATTGCCATCAACGACAAGAATGCGACTGACTTGAGCAACAAAATCATGTCGGTGGGCTTCAATGTGGGCAAATTTCTCACGCAGGAAGCCGGCCAGGCGGTTTTTGACGTGTCGCGCCTGGGGCCAGAGCTTGAAGGGCATCGTGTCGCCAAACCCTTTGTGACGCTGGTCACCAAATACTACAACGACATCAGTGCCAATGGAATGCAGACGGCGCTCGCCCGGGCTTTCGGGGTTGACGATGGTCTGGCGGAAAAACAACGTGCCGCGGCAAAACAAATGCAGGGTGAAGAACCGCAGCGGCCGGCGCGTCGCCTAATAGGCGGCACCGACCCCAATCCAGGACAACAGGGCTAGTTTATTCTTAGGGTAATGTGATGACAGTGAGTGCGGCGCAGCAGCGCAATCCTTCTTCTCCGGTTGCGCTGAGCGCGGCTAACCTCGGCATGATTGGTGCCGCGGTGGCGCGGCCGCGTTATGATCGCGCCAAGGCCAATGTCGGTATCGCGCATATCAGCCTGGGAGCGTTTCACCGCTC
>CAZBSB010000189.1:1325-4359 GCA_964494535.1 uncultured Rhodospirillales bacterium | reverse complement strand
CATCAGGCGCTTTATACCGACGATGTGCTGAACCAGGGCGCGGCCGATTGGGGCATCCTCGCCATCGGCGCCATGCCGACGGACGATAAATTGTGCCAGGCAATGCGGTCGCAGGATTGCCTCTATACGGTCGTGACGCGCGATGGCGCGGCGGAGCAGGCGCGCATCGTCGGCGCCATTCGCGACGTGGCGCTGCTGCCGGGGAATCAGCAAGCGCTCATCAGCCGACTGGCTGATCCTGCTATCAAGATCATGTCGCTGACCATCACGGAAAAAGGCTACTGCCTTAACAGCGCGACCGGCAAGCTGGATGCGAACCATCCGCTCATCAAGCACGATCTAGAGCAGCCGCAGGCGCCGCAGAGCGCCATCGCGCTCATCGTCGCCGCGCTGGCCGCGCGCCGGCAGGCGGGCTTGGCGCCCTTCACCGTCATGTCCTGCGATAATTTGCCGGGTAATGGCCATAAGACGCAGGATGTCGTCACCGGTTTCGCCGCGCTGCGCGATGACAAGCTGGCGGCGTGGATTGCCGGCAATGTCGTATTCCCCAACACGATGGTGGATCGCATCACGCCCGTCACCGTGCCGGCCGATCTGGCGGCGGTGGCTGACCGTTTCGGCATAGCCGATCAGTGCCCGGTGGTGTGCGAAGATTTCCGGCAATGGGTGCTGGAAGATAAATTCACGCTCGGCCGTCCGGCCTGGGAACAAGCCGGCGCGCAATTCGTACCGGATGTTTACCCGTATGAAATGGCGAAAATTCGCCTCTTGAATGTCAGCCACACGATTTTCGCCTATCCCGCTTTCCTGGCCGGTTATGAATTCGTCAGCGACGGCGCGGGTGATGCCACGCTGGCGCGTTTCGTCCGCGCCATCATGGACAAGGAAATCACGCCCACGCTGGCGCCGGTGCCGGGCATGGAATTGAGCCCGTATAAGGACAAACTCATCCAGCGCTTTGCCAATCCGGCGATTAAAGATCGCTGGGAGCGCATTTGCTCCGACGGGTCGCAGAAGCTGGCTAACCAGTTGGTGCCGATTATCCGCGAGCGGATGCAGGCCGGCAAGTCCTACACCGGTCTGGCCGTTTCCGTTGCCTCCTGGATTCGTTACCTGACCGGCGAAGGCGAGCAAGGCCAGAGCTTCAAGCTGAACGATCCGCTGGCGGACAAAATGCAGCAGGCGGCGCGTCAGGGCGGCAAAGCCAGCCCGCTGCCGGCGCTGCAGGTGAAAGAAGTGTTCGGCGATTTGGCGAGTCATGCGGAATTTACGAAAATTGTAACGCAGGCGTTGGCCGATTTCTACGCCATCGGCGCCAAGGCGACGTTGGCCAAGTGGCAAGACAAGATTTAATCCAGTATGGGGATGATGCATGAGCAAGATTAAAGCCGTTGCCTGGGATATGGATGGCACGCTGGCGAACAGTGAAGTGCTGGCCATGCCGGCCGCCGTGGGCGCGGCTGCTGATTATGTGCAGCAGCAAAAGCCCGGCACCGTCATTGATGACAAAGCGCGCGCCGCTTTCGTGCAGCAGACCATGGGCAAGACGATTACGGAGATCGGCGAATATGTCGGCCACGCCCATGGCGTGAAAATGCCGCATGATTTGCAAGAGCGCGTGACCGCGCAGACCATCAAGATTCTGGCCGAGCAATGCAAGCCAATTGATGGCGCGTTTGAGGCGGTGCAAGCCAATAGAAGGCAAGGTCTGGAGCAATGGATCGCCACCAGCAGCGCGCCGGAGCGCGTGGTCGCCACGGTACAGGCCACGGGGCTGATCAAGGAATTTCCGCGGCAGGAGCGCGACTGGTTTAGCGCCAAAGTGACGAAGCCGGAACCGGAGGTCTATGACCGGTCGGCGGTGACGCGGGGTTTTCAGCCCAAGGAAATTGCGGCGGTGGAAGACAGCCCGACCGGTGTGACGGCGGCTAAGCGTCACGGTGCGGCGCTCATCATCGGCTTCACCGGCGGCGAACATATTCCGGCGGCGGACAAAGCTGCGCATGGCGAGAAGCTCAAGGCCGCAGGCGCGCATGTCATCGTCACGGATTTGCGGGAAGTGCCGGTGAAGATCGCCGCCTATAACGAGGCGTTGCGGCATGGGCCGTCGCGCCCCGGCGCCGGTCTGGCCGCTTTGCAATCCGCGCCGGCCACCACCTGAGGCTGGGTTGTCGCAAACGCCGGCTTTTGTTCGCTGCAAGGTTAATGGCATGGCCTTCGGTTGCGCTGCAGCAGATTTGGGTTGACGCTTTCCCTTCATCCCGCCAAAACAACGCGCATGACTGAGCAACATATCCTCATTTCCGGCGGTGCCGGCTATATTGGCAGCCATACCTGCTATGCCTTGCGCCAGGCCGGCTTTACGCCCGTGGTGGTGGATGACCTGTCCAGCGGTCATGAATGGGCGGTCAAGTTCGGCGCGCTGCGGCGCGGTGATGTGGGCGACGCAGCGTTCATTCGCGCCGTCTGCGCCGAATTCAAGCCGGCGGCGCTGCTGCATTTCGCGGCCTTTATCGAAGTGGAAGAGTCGGTCAAGTTTCCGGAAAAGTTCTGGGACAATAACACCGAGCGCGCCAAGCGGCTGTTCGCCACGGTGCAGGAATGTGGCGTCGGCAACATCGTGTTTTCCTCCACGGCGGCGGTGTATGGGCTGGTGGATAAGCACCCGATCACGGAGGATTTTCCGCTGCAGCCCATCAACCCGTATGGCGCCACGAAGCTGGCGGCCGAGCAGGCGCTGCGCGCCATGCCGGGCATCAACTCTGTGACGCTGCGCTATTTCAATGCGGCGGGCGCGGCGCCGGCCGAGGTCGGCATCGGCGAGGCGCATTGGCCGGAAACGCATCTGGTGCCCAACGTGATTTTGGCCGGCCTGGGGCGCAAGCCCGGCGTCACGGTGTTCGGCACGGATTATCCGACACGCGACGGCACGGCGGTGCGCGATTATGTGCATGTGCTGGATTTGGCGGCGGCGCATGTCGCGGCGCTGCGCTATCTGCAGCAGCACCCGGGCTTGCTCACGGTGAACCTGGGC
>CAZBSB010000189.1:0-1315 GCA_964494535.1 uncultured Rhodospirillales bacterium | reverse complement strand
TCGCGGCGCTGCGCTACCTGCTGGCCGGCAAGGCAACCACGGTTTGCAATCTCGGCAGCGGCACGGGCGCGACGGTGAAGGAAGTGATTGAAAGCGTGCAGCGCCATCTCGGTAAGTCGGTGCCGGCGACCTACGGCGCGCGCCGCCAGGGTGACCCCGTGACGCTGATCGCCGACTCTACCCGTGCGCAGGCGTTGCTGGGCTGGCAGCCGCAACGCACGCTCGACGACATCGTCGCCAGCGCCGTCGCTTGGCACCAAACTGAGCGCTACCAAACCGCCGTGCAGGGTCGCTCGGCTTGACGTTGTTGCGGCTGGAAGATATGGCGTGTGCCTCTGCATCGTAGATGGCTGAATGGGACAGCCCGTAGGTTACGGCTTGTTGGGGCAACCATTCTTTAGTTCAATATCTTGAGAATCCTTCAAGACTTTTAAGAGACCAGCGCCTTCAAGGCTGAAGAGAAATTGCCAGCTAACCAGCTCTGACGAGTCGCAGGGGTTGTCACCCATGTTGAATAGAATCGCCACGTAATCGGGCAGCAGTTGCTTGTCATGATACCATGATCCCGTCAGCTAAATCTGACTATGTGAGATTTCGGGCACGAGCCTTAGCAAACAATTTTGCACGACGGTCGTTTTACTCGTCGAGGTGAAAGCGAACTTCGTCACTTTACTAGAATTCTGATTTGAGAGTTCAATCTGAACCCGTGTCGCAGCATATTCTTCAGGAAGTGGAGAAAGTTTTCCGTCTTCAGATATTTTAAGCCACATGTCCCTGTGCGCATCCGCCTCGAACGCAAACATGCTAAGCAAGAGTATTATGACTAGATGCTTCATGCTGATCAACGTCGTGTGAAGCATGAGAGGCAGACTGGCTCCTTCGCTGCTTCTAAATATCGGCATCGTCGCATGGCTCGCAATCACAGTTGAAGCGCTGCCCGCCGCAACCGGCGCAACGCTCGACATCACAGCCTTCCACATGAAGTTCGACCTTGATAACGCCGCAGTCATGGCAAGGTTGACGGTCAGCGCCCCAATCCTGGTCTTCTTCACCATAGAGAACGCGCGGGATAGCTTGCCCGTTCACGGTGCAGCTGGAGTCCAATTGTGCCGCCTGAATTTATTCTGGCCAGCCCTCCACCATTGAAACGCCTTGGTAAGTGACCTTGGGTAGCGGCGGCTCATCAGAGACATCCTAATTGTTTGTCTGTTAATGGGCTAAACCTTTGGTGCATCGCGGTTTAAGTGTGGTTGAGGCATATGGCGGACCAAAAACGATAGAGCTGGGCACTACTGGTCGATAGTGTTGTCCTTGT
>CAZBSB010000188.1:4703-4957 GCA_964494535.1 uncultured Rhodospirillales bacterium | reverse complement strand
GGCACGGCCGTGCTGCTGGACGCCGACGCGCAAGGCGGCGGCGAAGAGCTGCGCTATATCGCCCGCACGGTCGAGCCGCTGAAAGCCGTGGCGGAACGGCTGGCGCAAGGCATCAGGCTGGTGGTGCGCGACTCTGGCGCTCTGCCGCCGCTGGCCAAAATGTTGGAGCAGGCGCCGAAAGGCCGCGCCCGCGTGCAGCTGCAGCCGCTGCTCGACAGCGACGCCGAGGATTTCGAGCGGATCATGGACACAAA
>CAZBSB010000188.1:0-4693 GCA_964494535.1 uncultured Rhodospirillales bacterium | reverse complement strand
GACGGCGCAGAAGCGGAGATAGACATCCCCGGCGCCTGGCAGATTTCCGAAATCGTCAAAACCCAACTCCGCGCCCTGCCTGGTGGCGTGGATGTGCAGGAGTTGTAACGAAAGGGGTTAATTATATGGATAAACAACTAGAAACGATTTTCTTGGATTATCTGCGAAGCGAGCTGAATGCTTGTTTTGAGGCATGGAGCAATCTGCAAATATCAAGCCCAAGTGATCCGTTCGCAGCATTCACCAATGTAGAATCTTTCGTTACACATGCTGCGGCTGTCTCACGCATTTTCTGGCCGGCGACAAAAGATAAAGCTCTAAGACAACGGGCAGATCAGCGCAGTGCACATCTGCGTTCACTGCTCGGAATTCCAGCGAGAGGCCAAGGTCACAGTGTGGAAAAACATGAACTCCGTGACCATTTAGAGCATTATGATGAACGTTTAGACAGTTGGCACAATGAAAGCCCAAATAAAATCATCATTGGCAGGATATACGGCGACTCAACTGGACTGATTGCCGGTCATGATCCAAAAGATGTCATTGAAGAATATGATCCGGCGACTAAAATCTTCAAATTTCGTGGCGAACCCTACCAGTTGCAAGAAATGTATGACGGACTTAAAGATATAGAGGGCCGTATGCAGCAATGTGTTGCCGGACAAACAAAGCGTTCAAATCCGTAATTATCCAGTTTGTGTCTACAACACCCCGAGCATCGTCGCCACCAGCGGGTGGCGCACCACGTCGCGGTCGGTCATGCGGATGACGGCGATGCCGCTCACCGGCTCCAGCCGCCGCGCGATATCGGCGAGGCCGGACATGCCTTCCAGCAGGTCGGTCTGGTCAGGGTCGCCCGTCAGCACCATGGTAGAGTGCCAGCCCAGGCGCGTGAGCAGCATTTTGATCTGCGCGTAGGTGCAGTTCTGCGCCTCGTCAATCACCACGAAGGCGTTGTTGAGCGTGCGACCGCGCATGAAGCCGATGGGCGCGATTTCAAT
This sequence comes from uncultured Rhodospirillales bacterium, assembly GCA_964494535.1. Lineage (GTDB taxonomy): Bacteria > Pseudomonadota > Alphaproteobacteria > UBA9219 > RFNS01 > JAGOHT01. The sequence continues at coordinate 3,692 of CAZBSB010000188.1, read as the reverse complement.
AGCGCCGTCTGCCATCAACTCCTTCAGCCGTTTGCCGCCCAGCCGGTCATTCAGCGCGTCATAGAGCGGGCGCAGATAGGGCGCCATTTTTTCCTGTAAATCGCCGGGCAGGAAGCCGATGGTCTCGCCCGCTTCAATGGCGGGACGGGAGAGGATGATGCGATCCACCTTGCCGGCCTCCAGCGCTTCCACCGCCGCCGTGATGGCCAGATAAGTCTTGCCGGTGCCAGCGGGGCCGACGGCCACCACCATGTTGTTTTGTGCCATCGCTTCCATCAGCGCCGCCTGGTTGGCGTTCTGCGGCTTGATTTTGCGGATATAGCTTTGGTCGCGGCGATTAAAGGCGGGGGTATTCAGCGGATCCCATTCTTTCTTCGGGTGCTTGAAAATCGGCTCGATATTGTAGCCTCTTTCATTTTCATGCTTGGATGACAACGTAACTTTGTTCCGTTGCGATCTTTTACCCATGGGGTCTCCTTTGTCTGGCGCCGCGCAGCCGCACCGGCTGCAACACACGAGGGGCGGGCGCGAACAGCCCCCCGGCGAGAGAATGAAGCAGAGCGTCAGCCCGCGTCAGCCCACGCCAATACAAGCGGCGCAGACGGCGGGAAAAATTCTGGGTCAAGGATTGACAAGGCGGCGAAGCGCCACGCAACTGGCTGGGTCTATACGCTGTGAACCAATGCAGCAGTATCACGCCCTCCTGTCATGGCACGGCGAAATTCTGCCGCGCAATGTTAAGGTTTATCTTCCTTAACACTTCATACAATAATACGGTATTCTTAACAACTGGTTTACACGGATTAGGGCACATGTCAGGTCAAAATGTTGAAAAAAAACCGTCTGCCTTCAACCGACAAGGCGAGATTGACGGCATCCGCGGCTGGGCGGCATTGGCTGTGGTATTTTGCCACCTCATTCATGCGCCGTTTGGCAACCTGATACCTTGGCTCGATATGCCTGGCTTCATACTCATGAATGGCATTTTCGCCGTGCATATATTTTTTGTGCTGTCGGGCGATGCGCTTTCCGCCAGCTTTTTCCGCACGGGCGATCCGCGCGCGATCGATCGCGTACTCCTCAAGCGTTACTTCCGGCTCACCATGCCCGTTCTGTTGTCCTGCTACGTCATATTTCTGCTGATGCATTTTGGCCTGGCCTACAACCAGCAGGTGGCGCAGCTGCTCAACAACAAAATGCTGGAAATCTACTTGCCGCAACAGCCGAATTTTAACGACATGCTGATTTATGCTTTAGCCAAAGTTTATACCTACTATAACTTCCATACTCAGGAATCATTCCTCAATGCCATGCCCTTCTCTTACAATCCTGTTTTCTGGACAATGGCGGTTGAAATGACAGGCTCGATACTCGTGTTCACCACGCTTTATCTCCTGCCGCGCGTCCAGAACCCCTTCGCCGTGCTCGTCTTTCTTTGTGGCGCCTTTTTTCTGCTATTCAATACTTATGTTGGGTTTTTTTTTGGTATGCTGCTGGGCTACATGCGTCAGCAGGGAAAACTTGAATCCTGGTTAGCTTCGCACCGCTGGCAATTGTTCTCTGGTTTTTTCTTGCTGGCGTTCATCCCTTTAAGTGCTTGGGTATTGCATGATGTCGCCAAAGGCCTAAATGTCGCAATGGCGCCACTTTTGCTCTTTGTTATCTACACGAACCGCCGGGCATTATCGTTCTTCCGCAACCGCCTTTCTGCAGAGCTGGGGTCACTTTCTTTCCCGCTTTACGCCACTCATTTTGCCATCCTGATCTCGCTGACCTGTGGCCTTATCCTTGTGGCCGACCAGCATCAATCACTTTCCGGATACGTGATCACAGGCATCATCTTCGTATCAATTTTGGCCAGTTTCGCTGCCGCTTATGCGCTTAGGGCTCTCGAGCGTCCCTATTTGCGTTGGCTTGATATCTTTGCCAACCTTATGCTGACCAAGCAAACTCCCCATCGCCAGCAGGATTGATTGACTGGCTGTTTGTTGAGCCTGCTGACGGATTAGTTTTAGCCAAAATATTAATCATGCCGCGGTCACAAGGCGTTCAACCCCGCCACCAAAGGCTTTTTCTTATGCGACTTGACAGCCTGCAGGTTTTTTCACTATTTTCCCCGCGAGAAGCGACCCGGCCTTAAAGTGGGCGCCAAGGAAGGATATTATGAAAATCGCCAACTCCCTGCGCTCTTTGAAGAAGCGCGACGCCAATTGCCGCATCGTGCGGCGCAAAGGGCGCGTCTATATTATTAACAAGAAAAACCCACGCTACAAGGCACGCCAAGGCTGATTGGCAGATGAGGTATGCTGTTGTATGAACAGCACCCGCCTGCCCTGCTCAGGTGGGTGGCGTAAGTTTGTTACTTTCAAAGCGTCATGATAAAAATACCTGCAGCGACATTTGCAGGAACATTTCATGCGTTCGAAACTATCGAACATCGGTCAACAGCCATTTGCCCCGCTAGTCTGGGGGCTGGAGCTTGTAATTCCGCCGGAGCGGCGCGTGGCTATCGGCCGGCTCGCCCGCCCGATCACCTCCTATGCAGAATATGCCAAGCTCGATCTGCCGGTCGTCATTGGCCAATTGGCACCGGAGCAGCAAAGGGTTTTTGCGGCACTGGCGAGCCAGCCAGAGATGCGCGCGGACGCCAACACCAACCATACGGATGTTAGTGCCGGTTTCGGCGCGGTAGCCAAACACTTGACGGATAAGCCCGTCCTGCAAGCGCTGCGTCCCGTTGTCTCCGACATCCTGCAATTTGATCGCGATACTTTTAAGGACAAGCTGCTCGGCGTGGAACTCTATGTCGTGCGCGACACGCCGGGGCCGGACAAAGCCTTGGCGCCGGACTGGCACCGCGACAAGCACTACGGCGTTGTCCATCACAACTGGTCTAACTATTTCACGGACGCGCTGCCACCCCGCCGTTATTATACCGTGCGGAGCGCCGCGCCGATGGAGTTGATCCGTGACCAGGCCGGCGCCACGCCGGCTGGCCGCGCCCTGATGGCCAATATCGAGCAGCGCACTGACCAAAACGCGCCTTCCTATCAGTCCTGGCTGCGCGAAGTGAAAGCGGCCGGGTTTTACATGCATCCCAAGCCGTTTGACGTCGTGCTGACCACCGGAGAAGCGACGTTGCACAAATCGCACCGACCGGATGAACCGACCCCGTCGGCCTATCTGCAGATACGGATTCTGACAGAAGCAGAAAAACCGCCAACATGGCGCCAACGTCTTGGCAACCTACTCACTCAACCTAAACGTGGCTAGGTCGCTGGCTCATAACATAACTCTGTAGAGAGCAGCAATGAAGAGGAGCACTCAGGCAAAAGGCGCTCTCTTTGCACAAACTTGCACATAGCGTCGGCTCATCCGCTGGCTCCTTTTGTTGATCCCCCAGAATCACTCCTTACCCTGCCTGCGAATCCCTTATTTGTTGACACGCCCTAGAATTCGCAGCAAAAAACCTGACAACTAATAATTCAGCTAACTTTCTGCTTTGAGTATTGTTATAGTGCAATCCAACGGAGACGTGGCCGAGTGGCTGAAGGCGGCGGTTTGCTAAACCGTTATAGTGCCCTAAAGCGCTATCGAGGGTTCGAATCCCTCCGTCTCCGCCAAGACCCTATCTGAAGACATCCAAAGCAGTCTAAGAACCCGCGAAAAACACAATGTTTTCGCGGGTTTTT
>CAZBSB010000187.1:0-4960 GCA_964494535.1 uncultured Rhodospirillales bacterium | reverse complement strand
AGCGCCTGTCCACCGAGCAGGCGCAGCTCTTCGAGGAGACCGCCGAGGCCGATCTTGCGGCGATGAGCGAAGAGCTCGAGCAATTGCAACCGGATACCAGCAAGAGCCAGCAGCCCAAGGGGCAGGCCCGGCGCAAGCCGTTGCCGCCCGAGCTGCCGCGCACCGATATCCGTCACGAACCCGACTCGACCACCTGCGCCTGCGGCTGCCAGATGCGCCGCATCGGCGAGGACGTGGCCGAGAAGCTCGACTACACCCCGGGCCGCTTCACCGTCGAGCGCCACATCCGGGGCAAGTGGGCGTGCGCTGCGTGCGAAACCCTCGTGCAGGCGCCGGTGCCGGCGCACATCATCGACAAGGGCATCCCGACCGCCGGCTTGCTCGCCCAGGTGCTGGTGGCCAAGTATCAGGACCATCTGCCGCTCTACCGCCAGGAGGGCATCTTCGGCCGAGCCGGGCTGGCGATCCCGCAATCGACGCTGGCCCAGTGGGTGGGCCAGAGCGGCGTGCACCTGCAGCCGCTGGTCGATGCGCTCAAGGCCGACGTGCTGGCGCACCCGGTGCTGCACGCGGACGAGACCCCGGTGGCGATGCTCGATCCGGGTGCGGGCAAGACGCACCGCGCCTACCTGTGGTCCTACAGCGTCGGCGCGTTCGATCCGATCAAGGCGGTCGTCTACGACTTCGCCGACAGCCGCGCGGGCCGTCATGCCCAGGCGTTTCTGGGCGACTGGCGCGGCACGCTGATCTGCGACGACTACGCCGGCTACAAGGCGCTGATCGCCCTGGGGGTGACCGAAGCCGGCTGCATGGCGCACGCGCGGCGCAAGTTCTTCGATCTCGCTGCCCAGGGCCAGAGCCAGATCGCCAGCGAGGCGCTCGAGGCCATTGCCCAGCTCTACGGAGTCGAACGCGAAGCGGCTGAACTCGACATCGACGCCCGGCAGCGCTTGCGGGAAGCGAAGGCCCGCCCCATTCTCGAACGCCTGCATGCATGGCTGCTCGCGCGCCGCACCCAGGTTCCCAACGGCTCGGGCATCGCCCGCGCCATCGACTACAGCCTCAAGCGCTGGGCCGCGCTCACGCACTACGTGGGCGACGGTCGCGTACCCATCGACAACAACTGGATCGAGAACCAGATCCGGCCGATTGCGCTCGGGCGCAAGAACTGGCTGTTCGCGGGGAGCCTGCGGGCGGGCCAGCGTGCCGCTGCGATCATGAGCCTGATCCAGTCCGCGCGGCTCAACGGCCACGAGCCCTTTGCGTATCTCAAGGATGTGCTCGAACGGCTGCCGACGCAGCCCTACAGCAGGATTGGGGAGTTGCTGCCGCATCGCTGGCAGCCGGTCGCCTGCGCCTGAGCGAAACGGCAAGACGGGTTCGCCGGGTGCTTACGGGCGCGTTCCTGCGGAGCGGTATGGGCGGCGTGCTCGGCGAGGCGGTCGATCAGGTCGAGTTGGCGGGTGAGCGCGGCGAGCTGCTCACGCTCCGAGGCGAGGCTGTCGGCAGCGGCGGCAGGCTGCAGCGCCGAGAACGACACAGCCAACACCACGGCAAGCGCAGGCCATGCGGATGTGCGGCGGTTGGTCTGTCCCATCGTGCCCATTCCCCGTTGAAGCGTATGGCCAGATGCTGTGGCGCGCGCTCGCTTCGCGCCGCAGGGAATGGGAACTGCAGGCTGTCCGGATTGATGGGGGAGTTGTCGTCCTTGAGCGTTTAGCGGAACCGGGGGTTCAAGCAAGGCGAGAATGCCGGTGACGGGATTCGCTGCGCAGCGGACTGATCCCCCCCGGTGAAGGATCAATGGGTGTCGATCAGACCTTGCGAAGCTGGTCCAGCTTCGTCTCAATGCGCCGGACGCAGCGCTCCAAGTTCTTGTTCACGTCGTGCTCCCAGAGGCGCATGACCGCCCACCCTTCTCGGCGAAGGAGCGCCCTGTGCCGAAGGTCGCGCGTGATGTTCCCGCTGATCTTTTCACGCCAGTAGGGTGCAAGCTTCAGCGACCATTGATCAAACTTCCATCCGTGCCAGAAATCACCATCGATGAAAATGGCGAGTCGGAATCTGGTGAAGACAATATCCGGCTTGCCTGCGAGCCATGTGGCGTTGACTCGGAAGCGATAGCCCCGCCTGTGTAGTTCCTTGCGGACGACGAGTTCTACTTTCGTGTCGCGCCCGCGAATCCTCGACATGGTCATGCGCCGTTGCTCCGGCGTCATGTTGTCAGCCATGGTCGGTCGCCGTTTCCAACTCGGACTCTCGACGGAGAAGCGATGCTGCTACCTGTTCGAACACGTCCTCGACGTGTTGGTCGACCTCCGCTTGGTCGATCGATTCAAACAAAAGGAATGACGATAGCCGAAGAAAGCGCTTTTGCGCCTCCCTGATCAGCTGGCGCCGGGTTAAGTCCGAGTATGTCTGCGATGCAGCCAGAAGGCCTGCCGCAATGGAGCCGGGCAGGCCGGCGATGCCTGCGATTGAAGGGCGCTCCATCAACTGGACCAGCTCGTCCTCACCGAGTGCGCTCAGTAGATCGGAAAGCTGTGTAGCGCTGTCTGTTCTCGGCATGAGGTGGAATGCACGCCACCATAGACGTTGAAAGACATTGCGGCGGCCCGACACAAACCGCTCAAGCGGTGTAGTCGTTCCACCGACGCCGCTGAAGCGCCATCGGACAATATCCGGCAGCAGGACGCAGGCGAGGAACGCCCATACGCCCCCCCGTGCTGCCTCAGCAGGCGCAATCGGCATCTGCTGTATCAGGACGATAGAAGCCCTGGCATCGAAATCCGCCGCAGACTGCCCGCCAGGTGGTTGTGGGTATCCGGCGTCCATCGCGAGTTGCAGAAGATCGTTCCGCAGCTTGATCAGCGCTGTTTTCGTCGACCGATTTCCGACAGGCGTGTATTCGCAGGAGGGATGCTCAGGGGCTGCCATGCCGGCGAGGATGTCGACTGGGGCTGATCGAGCGCCATCGGCAATCTGCAGAGCGATGTGGTGCGGTAACTGGGGAAAGAGAATCACCACTCAGCTCCAGAAAAGTCTGAGCCGCCCCTGTAGGTCGGTATTGAAATGGTCAGGCCGCTGGGCTGCAGCGGCCGCAAGGCCGCTGATGCCGTCGCCGGGAAACAGCATGTGAATCATCGCGCAGACAACCATGCCGCAGCTACCCTCTCCGAAGTCACCGTTCCTTTCAACGAAATCCTCGCTGGCCAGCGCGCCAAGAATCAAAGATTTCGCTACATCAAAGTAGATCGCCGACCGGATGGCTGAAGCTTCTGCAGTGGGGGCGTTCCCCGAAACGGCTCGTACCACTCGGGGATGCGCCGCATTGACGAGCAGACGGACAGATCCGAGAAAGGGCTGGTCCAGGAAAAACACGTTCCAGGAAAGATGCCATCCTGCATCTGGATTGGCCCAATAGCCCTTGCTGAAGTCCACAACTTCAACAGGAAAGAACGACTGCGACGAATCCAGCTGAACGGTCTGTCGTTCCTGAAGGAGGATCGCTCCTGCATGCCGGGGGGCAAGCGAACAGCTCTCACTCTGCCCGTGAGCGAGCAGAATTGCGGTGTCAATGTGAAGCATGTCGGCTATGTCGCCACCTGCAATCTCTCCAGAGAGTTCTATGAGGCAGGAGCCATCTCCGGATAGCACCGCGCTGGCCAGGCAACGACGCAGCATGGTTCCCGTACTCGACCAACTCGCAGCCGCCAGCAAAGAGGCGTTGCTGGGAAGGCCACAGTCGGCCCGGAGGCCTTCGACATCGATGACAACTTCTCTGCGCAGACGGAGCACGGAGCCATAGTCCAGCTCGGATAGAACCGGCGGGAGAGGCAGAGCATGCTCTGTCGAAAGAATATCCCATTGACCTGCCGTCATCCGGTGCGGCGCGGCACGCTTGTAGGGAAGAGAGGTCGCAGTCCTCATCGTTCTGTTTCTACCTCTGTCTTGAGCGCGACAGAAATCATGGCGTCGGGCGGGACGCTGACCACCACAGCCCATGTGCCGCCCGCTGCGGGAACGACGCAGCTCGCACTATCTGCTGCGGCAATGGCACCTCGCGAATCCAGCCACTTCAGAACTTGCGGCTGCTGTGCACCGTGCGGAGGGTCGCTTTCAAAGCCGTCGGCAATGACCACTTTGGGTAGCGCTGAGACCCGGATAGGCACACCACTTGGGCTTGATGCTTCGAAGCGGGCAATCATCGCCGGAACACCGTCGACCATGTCGAGCTCGGGTTTTCCTATATAAGCAATCTGAGGCCCCCCGGCGCGCCGGCCCCCACCGCCGCTCGATCCGCCAGTGCCTCCAGCAGACCTCGTCGAGCCATTCGAACTGGTCTGGTGCGCGGCATCCAGACTCAGCGCAGGTACGAGCCCACCCAACAGACGCGAAAAGCCTGCAACCGAGGCGGATCCACTCCCCGCAGCTTCGAGAGGGGGAGGTGCGGCGAAGGCTCCGACGGCATCCTTCACTCTGCGAAGGGCTACCCGTACGTAGGTCTTCTCCGCCGCGTCCAGCAGCAGATCGGGAATCCAATCGTCGTGGGTTGGCGGCTCGGCCCGGGCAAACGCCGCATCCGCCTCGGCATCGACTCGAAACACGCCCGCATACTCGGCAAGTTCGTACGGAACTGGTGGACCTTCCAAGTATTTCACCACAAAGTTAGGCGCCCGCATCATTGCGATATGCCGAAGCGGCCGTCGAAGAGGCCGCTGATAGAGCATGTCCGAACCATCACTTTCGTCCTGGCCCGACGCACCTGCTGGTTCGACTGTCGTCGAGGGTTGTCGAACCAGTGCCAGGTGACCAAGGAGCTTCTTCGGCCGCTGCGAAGCAATCGGCTCTAGTACCGCGCCGCTGGTCGAGGATTTGGTGGACGCCGCGGTAAAGGCTCGCGCCAGCAGCCTCAGCTCCGGCTCGTTCTGGATGTTCGGCAGTGGCAGCTCGCTGCCCT
>CAZBSB010000186.1:0-4985 GCA_964494535.1 uncultured Rhodospirillales bacterium | reverse complement strand
AGAAGCGGGGGCGAATCCAGCGCGAGCGCACATATTCACCCACATTGGACGAACGCACCGCAAGCGGCCTCTGACCGCCTACTCGCGCTCGACGCGCCGCGCCGCCACCCGGAAACAGAGCACGATCAGCGGCAGGGGCGCGAGGAGTGGCAGCGCCAGATCGAGCAGGAAGCGCGTGGCAGGGTCGCCGGCCAGCAGACGGACGCCGTTGATGGCGGTGAAATAGGCCACGCCGAGCAGGATGGCGGCCAGCATGGCGGCGATGCGATAGCGCGTGAAACTGCCAGCCGCCACGCCAATCGAGGCTACCAGCGCCGCTTCCAGGGGAATGCGCGCGATGGACGAGGCCAGCGCCAGTGCCAGCCCCAGACGCATGATGACCGGCTGACTCTGATCGAGGAACAGCCAGTCATAGTGGATGACCAGCAGCGGCAGGCTGAGAGCCGCCACACCCGTCAGCACCAGGCCGAGATTCTCAATCTGCCGCCACATGGCCGCCGATGCCTTGCTGTAAAGGATCTCGCGCAGCGGGCGCGGACAAACGCGCAGCAGGTCGAGCGAGCCATGATTGCGCTCATCGGCCATGCTGGCCGCCGAAGCCGCCGCGATGCGCCCAAGCGCCAGCACGTAGACAATCGCCAGCGCGGGCAGCACCACGAACGACACAATCGCCACCGGCATGAAGAGCATGAAGAGGAACGGCACCAGCAGCGACAGCAGGATGATGCCGAGGTTGATCAGGTACAGGCGGCCGATGAGATCAAAGTCAATCGTCATCAGCTTCCAGTAGACGCCCAGTTCGCGGCGGACAACCGGATTGCTGCGGCGTGCCCATTCCGGCAGACGGCGGTCAAGGTCGTCGGTCTGGCGGTGCATCACCCGCTGGGCGGTCTGTTCCAGAAGCGTCTGGTTGACGGTCATGACCTGGCTCGATCCGGCTGGTGCGATACGGGAGATAGTGCTGAGTACTGAGAGAGTATTTGAAAAGTGCGCCAGCCCTCATCCCCCAGCCCCTTCTCCCGATCCGCTGTGTCTACGCGCGGCATGGCGAAGGGGTGAACCGCCCGCTGCGCGGGCCAATTTCCCTCTCCCTGAGGGCTATACATTACCCACAAGTCCGCGCCGGCCGACGACCCCTCAACCCCTCGTTCCCCTTCTCCCACGCAAGCGGGGAGAAGGGGAGGAAAGACGCAGCGCGGGCGGTTTTTGGTCTTCCATTCACCGTCTAATCGAAGCGTCCCACACCCCTCTCCCCGCTTGCGTGGGAGAGGGGCCGGGGGTGAGGGGTGGTTTCGCGGCTTTTCCCCTCAAGATGTGGGTAATGCATAGCCACTTGGGAGAGGGACGAAGGGTGAGGGCCACTCGGGTGACTTGTTGCGATAACCCTGCGGAATCACACGGCTCTCAAGGGTGGATTATAATCCGGCGTGCGAAGCGTTTGGCGCGGGGAGGCGGTTCGATGATGAGGCAGGTGCTGCTCTATCTGTCCAGCGCAGGCTGGGCGCGCGGGATTGTGACGCATCTGGGGCTGGCGCGCCGCTTGGCCCGCCGTTTCATCGCCGGGGAAACGCTCGATGAGGCCATCGCGGCCACCGAGGCGCTCAACGCCAAGGGCCTCCTCGTCACCCTCGACTGCCTGGGCGAAAGCGTGGAAGAAGAGGCCGATACGCTGGCTGTGGTCGCCACCTATCACGCGCTGATCGAACGCATCGCGGCCGGCAAGCTGCAGGCCAGCGTCTCGCTCAAACTCACGCATCTCGGCCTCGATATCCGCGAGGAACTGGCCGTCCAGAACCTGCGCGACATCCTCACGATGGCGCAGGCCAACGGCGTGCCGGTCACGCTGGATATGGAGAGCAGCGATTACACCGAACGCACGCTGGCCGTCTTCCGCACGGCGCTGGGCGAGTTCGGCCCCGCCAGCGTCGGCGCGGTGGTGCAGTCCTGCCTCTATCGCAGCGCCGCCGATATGCAGGCGCTGGCCGCCGAAGGGGCGACCGTTCGCCTGTGCAAGGGCGCGTATCTGGAACCGCCGACCGTCGCGTTTCCGGAAAAGGCGGACGTGGACAAGAGCTATGTGCAGATCATGACGGCCTATCTGGAAGCCCCGCCGCCGGCCGTGCTGCAAATGGCCACCCACGACGAGCGCATCATCGCCCAGGGCGAGGCGCTAGTCGCGCAGCACAACCTCGCGCCAGACCGCTATGAGTTCCAGATGCTGTACGGCATTCGCCCGGCGCGCCAGGAAACGCTGGCGGCGGCTGGCCACCCGATGCGCGTTTATGTGCCGTTTGGCAGCGCGTGGTATCCGTACCTCATGCGCCGCCTCGCCGAGCGCCCGGCCAACTTGATGTTCTTCCTGAAGGGCGCGACCGCACGCAGTTGAGGGGCGCTCGCGCCGTTGTGAACCGGCCGGAAAACGCTGTATCATTGGCCGCATGACGAGTGGCCAGACGGAGGCACAGGCGATGGATCAGCATTACCGGACATGGAGCGACCTGCTGCCGCGCGGCCTGCTGATGATCGGCGCGGGCGTCTCGCTGGTGGGCCAGGCGACGGTATGGAACGCGCGCCGCCGCCCGATCTGGCAGTGGGCGCTCCTCGGCGCGCTCGGCCTGGTCGTGCTCGTCACCGGCGTCACATTCTTCGGCGAGGCGATCAAGCACCGCACGCTCTACGAAAGCAAGCTCGGCCTCTAGCACCCAGCCGAATCACACGCTATGGACGAGGCGGCCCCAAAACGGGCCGCCTCGCTGCTTTCCGGCCCGCCGCTCTTTTGCCGTGACTTCCGGCCAGCGTTACACTTTCCCTGTCAACCTCTGCGCTGTCGCAGAGGCCTGTCACGGGAGACGACCATGCTCACTTCGGCCGAGACGATGATCTTCTTCATTCTGGCGCTGCTGTCGGTGGGCGCGTTCTTCGCCGCCTTCGGGGAAATCCGCCAGATCATCGAGCGCGGGCAGGGCAAGCTGGCCCTCGACGGCCTGTTCTCGCGCGCCGTTCGCGCCCTCGGCATCTACATCACCCAGCGCACGACGCTCAAAACGCGGCGGGTAAGCAGCCTGTTCCACTGGGCTATCGTCCTCGGCTTCACCTGGTTCTTTCTCGTCAACACGATCGAAGTGCTCTACGCCATCCTGCCCGGCTTCACATTCCCGTATACCGATACGCTGCTGGCGAACGTCTACCTGCTGGTATCCGACATCGCCAGCGTGGCCGTCATCATCGGCGTCATCTACTTCATCGCGCGCCGCTACATGCTGCCCGCGCGCGCCGAACTGAAGTTCCGGGGCAATGTGCTGCTCGTGCCTTCGATTGCAGCGGGCAGCATCAACCGCGACTCGCTGATCGTGGCCGGCTTCATCCTCGTGCATATCGGCGCGCGCTTCCTCGGCTCGGCGCTGCTGACGCAGGAGTACGGCTACAGCATCTGGACGCCGTTCGCCTCGTTCGCTGGCCGCTTGCTGTTCGCCGGGGTATCAGAAAACACCTTCCTCGTGCTGGAGCATCTGTTCTGGTGGATATCCATCGGCTCGATCCTGCTCTTCCTGCCCTATTTCGCCTATAGCAAGCACGCCCACCTGTTCATGGCCCCGCTCAACTATCTGACCAAGCCAGAACGCCCGGGCATGGGCACGCCCGACGCGCTCGACTTCGAGGATGAGTCGGTCGAGCAGTTCGGGGCCGAGCGCATCGAGCAGCTTTCGCGCACGGCGCTGATGGACGCCTACGCCTGCATCATGTGCAACCGCTGCCAGGATGTGTGCCCGGCCTACATCACCGGCAAGGAGCTTTCGCCCTCGGCGCTGGAGGTCAACAAGCGGGCCATCCTGCGCGAGGAAGGCACGGCGGTGGCCGGCGGCGCGGCGTCATCCCATCCGCTGCTGGGCTGGGCGATCAGCGAGAGCGCGGTGTGGGCCTGTACGACCTGCGCCGCCTGCGTGGACATCTGCCCGGTCGGCAACGAGCCGATGCTCGACATCCTCGACATCCGCCGCGATGCGGTACTGATGCGCGGTGAGTTCCCGGCCGAGCTGCAGGGCGCGTTCAAGGGCATGGAACGGCAGGGCAACCCGTGGCAAAGCACGGAAAGCCGTCTCAAGTGGGCGGCCGGCCTCGATGTGCCGACGGTGGACGAACACCCCGATTTCGACGTGCTGTACTGGGTGGGCTGCGCCGCCGCCTTCGACCCGCGCTCGCAGATTACCGCCCGCGCGCTGGTCAAGGTCATGCAAACGGCGGGCGTCAATTTCGCCGTGCTGGGCGAGCGCGAAAGCTGCACCGGCGACACCGCCCGCCGCGCTGGCCGCGAAGACCTGTATCAGGAGATGGCGAAGGCCAACATCGAAACGCTGAAAGAGGCCGCGCCGAAACGAATCGTCACCACCTGCCCGCACTGTATGCAGAATCTCGCCAACGACTATCAGCAGTTCGGCGGCCACTACGAGGTCATTCACCACACGCAGTTGATTGATGAACTGATTACGCAGGGGCGGCTGCCGGAAAGCGCCCGCAAGAAGCAGCGCAGCAACGTGACCTTTCACGACCCGTGCTATCTGGGCCGCCAGAACGGCGTGACGGCCGAGCCGCGCAGCGCCCTCAGCTACGTGGAGCTGAACGTCGTTGAAATGGCGCGCAACCGCGAGAACTCGCTGTGCTGCGGCGCGGGCGGCGCGCAATTCTGGAAGGAAGAGGAACCCGGCGAAAAGGCCGTTTCAGTCGAGCGTTTTGAGGAGGCCGCCAGCACCGGCGCGGAGACCCTCGCGGTGGGCTGCCCATTCTGTATGCAGATGTTCGAGAGCGCCAAATCGAGCAGCGGCGGCAAGGGGCCGGTAGTCAAGGATGTGGTCGAACTGATCGCCGAGGGGATGTAAGGGCGAATAACTCAGCGCCGAGACGCGGAGAAGGGGAAGAGGGCGCACCGCAGCTTGCCGTGCGCCCTTCTCGTAACTCGTAACTCTCAACTCGTAACTTCCCCTCACGGC
>CAZBSB010000185.1:0-4990 GCA_964494535.1 uncultured Rhodospirillales bacterium | reverse complement strand
CAGACTGCCGCGACTGATTAGTTCCGGCTTGACTGCAAATCCCCACTGACTAGACTCCGCAACGACCGCGAGCGCCCGGAAATCCGGTTCCGGCTTGACTGCAAATCCCCACTGACTAGACTACAGCCGGCCAACATGGACAGGCCGCCGCTGTTCCGGCTTGACTGCAAATCCCCACTGACTAGACTATCTATCGTTGGATTGATCAACAGACCAAAGTTCCGGCTTGACTGCAAATCCCCACTGACTAGACTACTGGTATTGAATTCGTCATGCTTTCCCCCGTTCCGGCTTGACTGCAAATCCCCACTGACTAGACTGTGACCAATATAGCCTCGTTGTAAAATTGCGTTCCGGCTTGACTGCAAATCCCCACTGACTAGACTCGCAAGACTTGGTCAAACTCTGTTGCCCACCGTTCCGGCTTGACTGCAAATCCCCACTGACTAGACTGAAGCTTGGGCTTTATTCCCTGGGAATATTGTTCCGGCTTGACTGCAAATCCCCACTGACTAGACTCATGGCGGCAAATCCATCGCTGCGTGTCCTGTTCCGGCTTGACTGCAAATCCCCACTGACTAGACTTTGCCAAGCTGATTGAGCAGAACGCGCCGGTTCCGGCTTGACTGCAAATCCCCACTGACTAGACTAATCTCGTTGGAACCCCACGTTTTGCCCAGGTTCCGGCTTGACTGCAAATCCCCACTGACTAGACTTTCACGCGCGGGCAGCACACGCGCACGCTGTTCCGGCTTGACTGCAAATCCCCACTGACTAGACTCCAAGGCCGCGTGATGTTCGCATGTCACGTGTTCCGGCTTGACTGCAAATCCCCACTGACTAGACTGGGAAAATGGATAGGGAAATGGATATGTTAGTTCCGGCTTGACTGCAAATCCCCACTGACTAGACTCGATATCAGCATCAGGAACATACAAAGATGGTTCCGGCTTGACTGCAAATCCCCACTGACTAGACTGAGTAGTTCGGGTATACCGGCAGTGCTAGTGTTCCGGCTTGACTGCAAATCCCCACTGACTAGACTCGGTAATCGGGATAATCCATGTCGTCGGTGGTTCCGGCTTGACTGCAAATCCCCACTGACTAGACTACCTAACGATTAACCCAGTGGAAACACTGGGTTTTTCTTTTATGGGACAAAGAAAAACCGAGCGATGATAGTCTAAAAAAGTACGAACTGGTCTGGATTTTTCTGGCGCTGATTCTTCTTTTTGCCGCGAAAGGTAAGCATCGCGCCATATTGCTTATCCGTAAAAGTAAGAATGTGGACACGCCCTGATTCAGGGAGATTTTTTTCAATCTGACGGGTGTGTTTGTCGGCAAATTCGCGGCTCGCGCAAAAACGTTGATAGACGGAGTATTGCGACATTTCAAAACCCTGATCGAGCAAAAAATTGCGGAATTCCGACGCCTGCTTGCGCGCGGATTTCGTGGTGACGGGCAGATCAAAGAGAACTTGCAGCCACAAAAAGCGATACCCTGAAAGCGCGGTTGCCATCAGGCTATTGTGACGTGATCGCGTTAAATTTCGCCGAATCGTGGCAGGGTAATCAGTGGCTCTTTTGCCTCGAAAGCTCGTGCTAAAGATTGACAGCACGTTAAAATTGCATTCGCCAGTATGCTGGTTTGCCCTGCCACGCTCACATCGAGCGTGAGAATGGCGGCCAACTCCTTTTTAATTTGCGGCGTAAGTTCCGACATGCCGTCGTGGCGCAGCCTAAACACCAAATCATCCACGCATGGCCGGAAAGGCTCTACGACATCGTCGGCTAGACAAAACGGATTCTCCATATTGTCGTGATGAATACCGAGTGCCGGGAGCAAGCCGCAGGCAACCAGTTGCCGTGCCACGCAGGCGCGAATGACGGCATAACCGTAATTAAGTGCGGCGTTCACAGCATCATCGGCATGACGGCGGAAATCTGCGCCGAAGAGTTTTTGCCAATACACCCGCGCTGCTTGCGCCTCGCGATTTTGCGGATCGCCGGATTCGATCCGCGTCGCCATGGCGGCAAGACCGTGATCCTCTCCGGTATAGCGTTGCAGCACCATTGCCTGGTGCTTGATTTTGACTTGAACGATTTGCTGCCAGACACGTTTCTTGAACGGCTCGGTGGCCGCAATCTGCCAATCCAGCCTTTGCTTGATGGCAAAATGTCCGACAGTCGGCAGCAGCAGACCGGAAGGATGGTAATTCGCGCCGACAATAACCACGGGTATGTTGTATTCCATCATCGCGTGCAACACCGCGATGGAAAGACTGGCTTGCCGCCCCGTTAACAGCACACACACAATGTCATCCAAAGGAATCCGTGCAACTTCTTCTCCGTCTTCCTTCACGACCATAAAGCCGCGCAGCAACGCCAAATGCACTGCACGATCAGCGATTTCAACGACGCGCTGCATCAGAACATGGCGCCAGGATCATGGATTTTACCGGCAGGTGTGATGTGGATTTTTCTAGCCTTTGTTATTTTCATCTTGTTAAAGGCAAGAAATTTTTTGCCGATAGACTCAGATTTTTTTCCATCTCCATGGTGTTTCCATTCGAAACGAAAATTCGGATATGAGGGCTGCAAACCAACAATTTTATATATTTCATGCTCTCCATTTCCCTCATTTTCCGCAATGAACATATCACCCTTATATACCCTGCTGACCAATTTAGCGGCGGGATGTGGTTTGAATGACTCCTGTTTATCTTTATATCTATTGGCATCAAAATTATTGCACCCAGACCACACAATGTTCTTATCAAATGAGACGGGATGGAATTTCAGTGGCCCACTGTATCTGTCTTGATCCCATTTGTCTGGCACACGCCAGAACGCGATGTGATGAATCTCACCAGGGGCAACTCCCTTCTCGAATTCCTGCCCTGCCGTCGAGCGGTGCGTTATCGTCTGCACCGTCGCCTCTTTCTTCAGCAACCGTATGCGTCGGATTCCTTTGCGTTTGGCATAAGCGTCAACGATACGCGCAA
Organism: uncultured Rhodospirillales bacterium; assembly: GCA_964494535.1. Lineage (GTDB taxonomy): Bacteria > Pseudomonadota > Alphaproteobacteria > UBA9219 > RFNS01 > JAGOHT01. The sequence continues at coordinate 1,986 of CAZBSB010000185.1, read as the reverse complement.
CATCTTCGGTGCTTGCCGCGGCGGAAAGTTCGATTTCAAGTTCTTGACGAATAACGGGGTCGCGGATGAGCGCGATTTTATTGGCGATTTTATCTGGCGCAACCTTGGCGAAATGCCCCCTGAAATCCCCCCGCTTGACAACATTGTAGTTGTTCTCGCGTTCATAGTCGCTCGCATGTTCAGGCTTGATGATGCCGTAATAGGTATCTTCATGCAGTTTGGCTTGAATCCCGCGATCTGCCTTATGCGAGACCACGGCCTTGCCGATGACCGACGCCACATCGCGGCGGAACTGCTCGCGTTCCCACGGCGGATCGAAATGCACATCCCAGTTCTTCCCGTCGCGGCCGCTGGAAGTTGAAGCTTTTTGCAGCATCGCACGATCGGTGCAGGCGATGACGATAGCGTCAATGGCATGGTGGCGATGGTCGTTGCGGTTTTTTCTTTCCCGTTCTTCCGGCGATGCGTTTGGTGACGCGAGTATTGAGTTAAGCCCCCATTCGTGGCGAATGCGCGCCGTCAACTGGCCGGGCAGCACATGCACCTGTTCGCATACCGCCAGCAGATATTTGCGCGCCACTTTCGCCAGATATTGCGTATCGGTCATTTGGCGGGCGATAAAGCCGTTAATGGGATCATCGGTGAAAGCCTTCATCGCGCCCGGATCAAATTTCTTCTTCTTGTGGGGCGACATAGACGAACGTTGCACCCGGTCAATGATGTCCTGATACAGATACGGCGAGCCCGGAACGTTAAACGCCTCGTCAGGGGCGCGGTTGCCCTTAAGCCGATTTGCTTCCTTAAATGCCACCGTCAGATTTTTCATCGAGCTGTCAAAGGTTTTAGCCTCAGGCAGAATGTGTTCCACTTCGATAGAATCGCTCCAAAGTGCCGTCATGCCAATCGGTATCCCGGAATAGGGGCAACACCGGTCGTTGACGTCGTAGGCCAGCTCCTTCCAGAGCTTGTATTTTTTGATGTTCTCGTCATTCGGCGCAATGCCGATTTCATGCATGTGCTGCTTGGCTTCATCGTTCAATTTCTGATTTTTATTCTGGAATTTTTCCAGTTCGGCTTTGGCTTTGCTGTTGAGTTTGAGTTCACGTGCCAATTCCAGGAAAATTTCATCAGGTTTTCCGTAGGTGTCAATCAACTCATTGATCAGTTTGCGTATTTGATTGAGACCGATATGCACTGTTGGATTATTAATTTTGCCGTATTGTCTGGTATTGTCGTCGCCACGCTTGGGCGCCGGAATCATCGACTCCGGCATGACTTCACCATAATAGGGCAGATGCTCACGACGCACAGAATTGTCCCCGCGTTTGCCGCGCAATTCCATAATCGCTTCGGTGGTTGAGATTCCCTGTTGGGTTAAGATTTCTACCAACTGCTGCAAAGCACGATGGCCGAAACGGGCATAACCCTTGGGAAAATCTTCTGGTGTCAACGCCGCCAAGTTTCTGGCTTGCTCGGCAGATAATTTCCAATCTTGCTCAGCTTTTTGAATAATCGCCGGCGCATCGGCTTCCAACAAATATAAGGCTATGGCATCCTGCACATCATCAGATAAATTAAACCATGCTTTGCCAAAATATTTATTGTCAGACAACAACGCGGCGGTTTCGTTTCCTTCTAGTTTTTCCCTCCGCTCAGACTCCAAGTTAAATGTTTCGCCCTCGCTTAGCTTTAATAACTTGCGGATTTTGCTGAACGCCATCGTTCTCTGTCCTTGCAGGGCTTCCGCAAGCAATTTCCTTTGATTCAGATCAAGCCGTTTCTTATTGGACCGATCTGCAGAAACGATTTGCAGATTGGCAATATTCTGCGCGATGCGAAATTTCTGGTAACTGGGCAATGCTATCGGCGCGCGCTTTTCATGTTGCTCGAAATAGACTTGGCAGAATCCGACTTCCTGCTCCCGCAAGGGTCGTTGGAAGAATAAATCGTCAAAAATTTCGTTCCAATCGCCGGGCGTAATTCTCG
>CAZBSB010000184.1:0-5074 GCA_964494535.1 uncultured Rhodospirillales bacterium | reverse complement strand
TGCCGATATTCAGCATAACGGCCAACCTGTGCAGCGCATCCTGACGAACCAGATTGGCACGCAACCGCGAAAGCTCGCCTTCCGCCAAATCCGGATGGCGCCTGAAAAGCGCCACGGCAATCACGCAGTTGAGAACCCCATCGCCGATGAATTCGAGCCGCTCGTTGTTGGGGTTGCCGAAGCTGCGATGTGTCAGCGCAGTGTGCAGCAACTCGCGATCGGCAAAGACATGCCCCAAAGCCGCCGCCAGCGTCGACAAGTCAATCACCTGGGGCTCAGTCGGCGGTCGAACCTTTGTAGTTGATCACCAGGCTGACATTGCCGAAGAGCGGAATGCGCTTGTCGTAATCAAATGAAACCACGATCTTGCCCCGCTCCTTGGAAACATCGAGTTGTTCCGGCTTGAAGTCGAGTTGATCGATATTGGCGAAGTTGTCGAAAGTCCTTCTGACATCGGCAACCGTCGCTTCGGGCCCCACCTTGTTAACCGTTGCCTTGATATCCTTGAGAATCTTGTAGTACTCGACTGTTGTCGGCACGACCTTCATCCCCAGCACGGCCACCAGCGTTATCACGACGCCCCAGAAAATGAGTCCCGAAAGAGCCACCCCACGTTGATATTTCATTTCTTCTCCTACTTGAAGGAACCGATCCGGCTGGGACTGCTCAGGTTCAACCAGATAAAGAATGCCTTGCCCACAATATTCTGCTCGGGCACAAAACCCCAGAATCGACTGTCGCGGCTGTTGTCGCGATTATCGCCCATCATGAAGTAATGCCCGGCGGGTACCTTGCAGATGACACCGGCCGCATTGTAGGTGCAATTGTCCCTATACGGAAACCGGGTCGCATCGGGGATCAACGCCGGTGCATCACTGTCGTTCAGGTACCTGTACTCGACATCGCCAATTCTAGCGACATATTGTTCCGAGTAGTAGAGGCGTTCCGGATGATGGTAGTCGAAAATCTTCGTCGTTTCGACAGGCTGACCGTTGATGCTCAGACGCTTGTTCTGATAGGCAACTGTATCGCCCGGCAGCCCGATGACGCGCTTGATGTAATCGAGCGAAGGATCCTCCGGGTAGCGGAAAACCATTACGTCGCCCCGCTGTGGTGACTTGATGTCGATGATCTTCTTGTTGATGACCGGCAACCGGATGCCATAGATGAACTTGTTGACCAGGATGAAGTCGCCAACCTGCAAGGTCGGAATCATCGAACCCGAGGGGATCTTGAACGGCTCGAAAAGGAAGGAGCGCAGCAAGAAGACGACCAGGATGACCGGGAAGAAACTGGCGCCCCATTCCACCCACAGCGGTTCCTTGGCTTCGTTGGACTCACCTTGCCCATCCAGAACCCGATCGGCAAAGGCCTGCATCCATCCGGATCCGGAACTTTGGCCTGCGGCGCGTTGTGCCCGGCCCGATGCTGAGCCCCGGGTACCTGTAGCTTTTTTGCCAACCTCCTCGACGTCCTTGGCGTCGAATTCCTTCTTGTTGTTGAGATAGCCAAACAGCAGCAGATGATCGCAAAGTGAATTGATACGCTGGGGAATCCCGCCTGTGGCCTTGAATATTGCCTCAAGGCCATCCGGCGTAAAGCTGGGACATCCACTTGCCCCGGCGCATTTGAGCCGGTGCCCGATGTAGTCAAACGTCTCCGCCTCGCTCATCGGCTCGATGTGGTAGGAGGCAATGATCCGCTGCCTGAATTGCGTCAATTGAGGGCTCTGCAGGATTTCACGGAATTCGGGTTGCCCGACGAGAAAACTTCGCAGCAGGGGTTGGTTGCCGAACTGAAAATTCGAAAGCGTGCGCAATTCCTCGACGGCCTTGACAGTCAGATTCTGCGCCTCGTCTACGATAAGCAGGCAGCGCTTGCCCTTGCTCGTCAGGCCGATTAGGAACGCCTCAAGGGACTGGAGGACTTCGGATTTCTCGACACCCTTGGTGTGAATACCGAATGCCGCGCCGACAAGACGCAAGGTGTTGTCGGCATCGCCCCGGGTACTCACGAGATGCGCCGCGATTACCTTGTCCGGATCCAGACTTTCGAGCATCCTGCGAATGATCGTCGTCTTGCCCGTGCCTGATTCCCCGGTAATGATGACGAAGCCCTCATTCTGCTGCATGCCGTAATCGAGATACGCCGTGGCACGCAGATGTGCCTCGCTGGGAAAATAGAACTTCGAATCGGGGTTTGCCAGGAAGGGCTTGCTGGTCAAGCCATAGAAGGACGCGTACTTCCGCTCACGCAACTTCCGGAATTTCAGCACGTCGACCGCATAGAGCACACCGGTCACGACTGTCAGCACGAAAAGAATCAGGGCAAAATTCATTGGTTGAAATCTCAGCTATCGACACGCAGGATGGCGAGGAAGGCCTCCTGCGGAATTTCCACGCTGCCGACCTGTTTCATGCGCTTCTTGCCGGCCTTCTGTTTTTCCAGAAGTTTTCTCTTGCGTGTGATGTCACCGCCATAGCACTTGGCCAGAACGTCCTTGCGCATCGCCTTGACGTTCTCGCGGGCAACGATATGCGATCCGATCGCTGCCTGAATCGCCACGTCGTACATCTGGCGGGGAATCAGTTCACGCATCTTGGCGGCCAGTTCGCGGCCGCGATACTGCGAGTTGGCGCGATGCACGATCAGCGACAGGGCGTCCACCTTCTCGTTGTTGATGAGAATATCCAGCTTGACCACATCGGCTGCGCGGTATTCCCTGAACTCGTAGTCAAGCGACGCGTAGCCTTTCGAGCACGACTTCAGGCGGTCGAAGAAATCCATCACCACTTCGGCCATCGGAATTTCGTAAACCAGCTTTACCTGACGGCCGTGGTAATGCATATCGACCTGATTGCCACGCTTCTGGTTGCACAGCGTGATGACGTTTCCCAGATAATCCTGAGGCACGAAGATCGTGGCGGTGATGATCGGCTCGCGCACCTCTTCGACCTTGCTCAGTTCCGGCAGTTTGGCCGGATTTTCGACCTGAACGACCGAGCCGTCGCGCATGACGACCTCGTAGACGACGGTCGGCGCCGTGGTGATAAGATCCTGATCAAATTCGCGTTCCAGGCGCTCCTGGACGATTTCCATGTGCAGCAGGCCCAGGAATCCGCAGCGGAAACCGAAACCAAGCGCCTGCGAAACCTCTGGCTCGTAGTGCAGCGACGCATCGTTGAGTTTCAGCTTTTCCAGCGATTCGCGCAGGGAGTCATACTGATTGGATTCGACCGGGTAGAGTCCGGCAAACACCTGCGGCTTTATTTCCTTGAACCCCGGCAAGGGTTCGCTCGCCTTGCGGTCGACCCTGGTGATCGTGTCGCCGACCTTGGCCGCCTGCAATTCCTTGATCCCGGCAATGACGAACCCCACTTCGCCTGCGCGCAGTGCGTCGCGCGAAACCGACTTCGGGGAAAATACGCCGACCTGTTCGCACAGCTGCTGGGCACCACTCGCCATGAAAAGAAGCTTGTCCTTCGGACGCATGACCCCGTCAACCACCCGCACCAGCATGACAACGCCGACGTAGTTGTCGAACCACGAGTCGATGATCAAGGCCTTGAGCGGCCCTTCCGGATTGCCCTTGGGTGGCGGAATGCGTGCAACCACCGCTTCAAGGATATCGTCAACCCCCCGTCCCGTCTTCGCCGACGCAAGGATGGCGTCGGTTGCGTCGATGCCGATCACGTCCTCGATCTCTTGTCGCGCATTGTCGGGGTCAGCCGAGGGAAGGTCGATCTTGTTCAGCACCGGCACAACCTCGACGTCGAGTTCAAGCGCCGTGTAGCAGTTGGCGACGGTTTGCGCCTCGACACCTTGCGAGGCGTCGACAACCAGAAGAGCACCTTCGCAGGCGGACAATGAACGCGAAACCTCATACGAGAAGTCAACGTGTCCCGGCGTGTCGATCAGGTTCAGGTTGTAGACCTTGCCGTCACGTGCCTTGTATTGCAGCGCCGCAGTCTGCGCCTTGATGGTGATGCCACGCTCGCGTTCGATATCCATCGAATCGAGAACCTGGGCCTCCATCTCGCGGTCCGACAGTCCACCGCAAAGATGGATGATGCGATCGGCAAGTGTCGATTTCCCGTGGTCGATATGGGCGATTATGGAGAAGTTGCGGATGTGATCCATTGATGCGAGTAAAAAAGGGCGCTTTTGCAGCGCCCTTCCTTGTTCAGAAGGCCTTGAATTCTAGCGGATTCCGGCCAAGTATTCACGGGTTTTGACCTCGTCCAGAAAGTAATGGCAGATTTCGCTTTCACCATGCAGCAGAACGGGTACCAGTTCATCATATCTGGCTTCGAGCTGGGGATCGGAATCGACATCGAGAACCGTCACCGAAGCGCCAAATTCTTCCGCCAGCGGTGCCAATGCCACCTCCATCTCTTGACAAAGGTGGCAGTAACTACGGCTGAGAAGAGTCAGGTCAATTACCATTGAGACCCTTGATGGTCACGAAGGACTGCATCTCGCCACGGCGAATCAGGAGGGTAATGTTGCTGCCCTTTTCGAACTGCGCCAGCAACTTGTTGAACTGCTCGACCGCCGTGACTTCGGTCGTTGCCCCCTTGCTGATCAGCGCGATGATGATATCGCCGGGACGCAGATCGGCCCGCGCATTGGCACCGCGAACATCCTGGATCAGCAGGCCGGAGGACATCTTGAGGTCCCGCTTCTGCTCTGCAGTGAGTTCGCTCACCACCAGTCCGAGGCGATTGGCCTGCTGTTCCGCAGGCTTACCCCCACGGGAAGGACGACTGGCAGACACTTTCTCGTCGCTCATCTCGCCCACGGTTACGACGATGTCGCGGGTCGCGCCCTTGCGCCAGACCTGAAGCGTCGATCGGGTTCCCGGCTTGGTTGCACCCACCATGCGCGGGAGGTCGGCGGAAGCATTGATCGGCTTGCCATCGAACTTGAGGATGACGTCACCCGGCTCGAGTCCCGCCTTGTCGGCCGGCCCGCCCTTTTCGACCGCATTGACGACGGCACCCATCGGCTTGCTCAACGCCAGTGACTCCGCCAGTTCCTTGCTGACTTCCTGAATCACCACGCCGAGACGACC
>CAZBSB010000183.1:0-5113 GCA_964494535.1 uncultured Rhodospirillales bacterium | reverse complement strand
AGACCTGGCGGCGCACGACCGGTCTAACCCGCTGCAATCCCACGCAATAGTTCAAACCAGGCTCGGTTTGCAGACATCGCTGCGCGTTCACCGCAGCGTTTGTTGCAGCAAAATCATTACCATCATTCAATTACAGATGTGTTATGCTTGTTCCTCATAGGCGTAAAGGAAACCATGATGTTTCGTCAAACATACGCCGTCGTCGCGCGCGGACTGCCATTGGCCACCAGCGACCCAGCCGACCAAACACCACAACACACGAATAACGAGAGCATTCGTCTGCAAATCATGCAGTTCAAATTGCGCGCATTTGATGTTGCCGCCTATTTCGGCGGCAAAACTTTCGTGTGCGGCACGCTGAACCTCTCGGTTTCACCGTCTGTCATCCGCATCGCCCGCCCCAAGCACTTCTTTGACGCCGTGCGCTGGACCGACAAATTGGATCGCCCAGGCCAGGTGCCGTTCGTGGAGAGCTTCTATATTGACGAGGCTAGGATTATCTTCAACAACAGCACCTATGCCGCGCTGCTTTATATTCCCGATCCTTTGAACAAACCGCCGCTGGAGACGCCGCAAACCGTGATTGAAGTGATCGCGGAAACCATCCCGAGCATTTCCTATGGCTGCCGCCTCATGCTGGAATACGCGGAAAAGGCCATTACAGTGCGCTGAAACGCGGCTTGCCGTCAGCCCGCCACATAGAGCTTGCACACACCGGTCAGCTTCTCGGCCGGCGGCGCGGAGCGCCCCAGCGCCCAGTCATATAAATCCTGATCTTGTTCCTCAAGCAGGGCTTCATATTCCGCGAGTTCGACCACACCGAACCCATCCAGATAGCGTTCAGCAAAGCGTCCCAATAGCACATCCATCTCCTTCGTGCCGCGATGGTGGCTGCGATAGCGCAACCGCTCGCGCCGGTCGCGCGTATCCGCCAGCGTATAGACCGCCATAATGCGCAGCGGTCCAGGTTCGGAATGCTCAAATCCCCCTATTTCGAGACCGCGTTTAGCGTCATCAAGACTTTCAAACAGACAGTGCTTGTTGGTGGTAATTTCACTGGCGAGATTGTTGCAGGACAAAGGCGAACATTCTGGAGCGTTTTGGGCATAGAAACTCACAACGTCATACCCTGCGCACTGCATAAAATCCGGCGGGTTGACGTTGGTAGTAAAATCCTGCTGGCAAGTCACGGCGCGCCATTGCCGGTTGTCTCGATCATATTCATGCTGATAGACTTCATAATAAAAATAAGTTAGTCCGTCCGCCGCGATTTGATGTTCGGTAATCAGTTCTTGAATGATCTGCGGCGTATCAAACAGCCACCAGCCATTATGCCGCCAGAAATTGATATAATCGACAAAATTGGCGCTCATACAGCCACTGACAGCATAGATATCCATCACCTGTGGCGCTTTCAGCCAGTCATCACGGCGCGCAACGCGCTTGGCCATATAGCCAGCGGGCAGCATTTTCGGCTCAGTCATGGCGCCTCGGCTCAGCGTTATTTTCAATATCTGCCAACCAAACTATAGTCATCCAATGCGTCCGGCAATCCTCTTTCCCCTTTTCGCGGCCAGCGGCACCCTGCCCGGCATCGGCCCGCGCACGGCGAAGCTGTTGGAAAAGCTGGACATCCGCACGGTGGCCGATTTTTTGTGGCATCTGCCGCACAATGTGATTGACCGCAGCCAGCGCCCGCTGGTGGCGGCCGCACGGGCAGGTGAAATCGCCACCTTGCAAGTCCGCATCGCCGAACATGCGCCGCCCAGCAATCCCCGCCTGCCCTACCGTATCATCGCCTATGACGACAGCGGGCAAATCACGCTCAGCTTTTTCAACGCCAAGGCCGATTATCTGACGCGCCAATACCCCACCAATACCGATTTGCTGATCAGCGGCCGGGTGGAGTTTTACCGTCATGAATTACAAATGCCGCACCCAGATTATGTGGTGCCGCTGGCCGAGGCCGCCAAGATTCCGCCGCATGAACCAATTTATAATCTGACGGAAGGCATCAGCGGCCGGCAGATGCGCCGCTTCACGCAGGAGGCACTGAAAAAACTGCCCGCGTTGCCGGAATGGCTGGACGCAACGCATGTACAGCGACAAGGCTGGCCAAGCTGGTGCGATGCTGTGAGTGCGCTGCATACGCCGCAGAGCCTGGCCGATATCGCGCCCACCAGCCCCGCCTATTGCCGTCTGGCTTATGATGAGCTGCTGGCCAACCAGCTGGCCATGCATGTGCTGCGCCGGCATCATCGCCAGCGCAAAGGCCGCGCATTCCTGGCGAAGGACAATTTAACGGATAAATTGCTCGCCGCCCTGCCCTTCACGCTCACGCCAGCGCAGGAAACAGCGTGGCAGGAAATACAGGCCGATTTGCAGAATGATCAGCTCATGCTGCGCCTGCTGCAAGGCGATGTGGGCAGCGGCAAAACCGTCATCGCGCTGCTGGCCATGCTGCATGTCACGGCGGCGGGGTCGCAGGCCGCGCTGCTGGCGCCCACGGAAATTCTGGCCAAGCAGCATCATGCCCGTCTGCGGCAATTTCTGGCGCCGCTCGGGCTGGAGATTGGCTTGCTCATCGGCAAAATGCCAGCCAAAGAAAAAGCGGCTGTCTCCGCCGCGTTGCAATCAGGTGAACTCTCGCTCGTGGTCGGCACCCATGCGCTGATTCAAGACAATGTCGCCTTCCGTGACCTCGGCCTGGCGGTAGTGGATGAGCAGCATCGCTTCGGTGTGCAACAGCGCGCCGCGCTGGCCGAGAAAGGCCGCGGCGTCGCCATCCTGGCCATGACGGCCACACCCATTCCGCGCACCCTCACCCTCACCGCCTATGGCGATATGGAAGTTTCAGTGCTGGATGCCAAGCCGCCCGGCCGCCAGCCGATTGATACGCGCCTGATTGACCTGGCGCGGCTTGATGAAGTCGTGGCCGGCTTACAGCGCGCTTTGGCGCAAGGACGGCAGGCCTATTGGGTTTGCCCGCTGGTGCATGAATCGGAACTCACCGACCTGGCCAACGCGACCGAGCGCGCCCGTCTGCTTGGTGAAACGCTGGGCACCAACGCCGTCGGCCTCATTCATGGCCAAATGCCGCCTGCCGAGCGCGATGCCGTGATGGCGCGGTTTCTGGCTGGCACTGTTCAGGTGCTGGTGGCCACCACGGTCATCGAGGTCGGCGTGGATGTGCCCAACGCCTCTTTGATGATTATTGAACATGCGGAACGCTTCGGCCTGGCGCAATTGCACCAGCTGCGCGGCCGGGTGGGGCGCGGGGCCGCGCAGTCCAACTGCCTGCTGCTTTATCAAGCACCGCTGGGCGAAACCGCCAAAGCGCGGCTGCAGCTGCTGCGCGAAACGGAAGACGGTTTTCGCCTGGCGGAGGAAGATTTACGCCTGCGCGGCCCCGGCGAAATGCTGGGCACCCGCCAAAGCGGCCTGCCGGAATACCGCCTCGCAGACCTCAGCGCGCACCACGATTTATTGCTCACCGCCCGCGACGATGCCAAACTGATTTTGCATCAAGACCCGCTGCTGCAAAGCACCCGCGGCCAGGCGCTGCGCACTTTGCTTTATTTGTTCCATTACGACCACGCTCTGATATATCTGCGTGGGGGCTGACCCTAAATTTATCAAGCCATTTCTGCCCTACTGATGAATTTTTGCGCCAAATTGGAGTAAGGCGATGAGTTGCCGGCGCGTGACAAGGCGACCATCTCCGGCCGCTGCGCTAACGCCGACGCCGCCGATTTGGGGATCGCGACGGTGCAGGTATCCTCGGCGCCGCCAGGCTTGCCTTGCCCGTTATAGTTGGCCATAGCCACCAAATATAAGCCCACTTGCTTGAAGTCGGCCCTGGCGTCGGCCACGGCTTCGACCGCCGGCTTCAGCGCCCGCAGCATGCCGAGCGGCAATTCAATCCGAATGGAGTCGGAGGCTTTTTCGATCAACCGCTGCGCCACGGGCGTGTAGGGCGAAAAGGCGCCGGCATTGGCGATTTTCACGACCTCCGGTCGTTCGGCCAGCGCCTGAGCCATGCCTTTCGGCAGCTCAACCGACACGGTCGGCGTGCCTGAACCGGTTTCGAGCGGCCGATGGCGCATCCGGTGGAAAAGATCGGCCGCCACTTCGGCAAAACCGGGGCTGGTCGCCGCCACAGCTTCAATGACCGGCTTAAGTTGCTGCACCATGCCGATCGGCAAGTCCATATTCACGGTTGCTGCCATTTTTCCTCCCCTTTGGTAGCTAATTGACCATAAGAGGAAATGCTGAAAGCAAAAAGCGTATTTTTGCGTTGCACAAATTTTAGTGGGCGCAAACCGATGTGATCACGACGCAAGCCTTGCGGGTAGTGTGGCTGTTGCACTTGATGAGCGCCTGGATTTCCGCCTCGGCCTTGGCGGTGCCCCAGGCTGCTGCCCAGCCCCAATCCACACGCTGCGGGTCATCCTGTATAGCCAGCGCGGCGCAGGTGCCGCGGAACCATAGCGCGATGCGGCAATCATCCGGCGCTTCCGGCATCTGCTGGCGGCAGGAGTGCAAAGCGTTCTGCTCCGCCTCGGCTTGCGTCAAGGTACCGGTGTTGGTGGCATAGACCAGCCGGGACGGCGCAATGGCGATGGCACCGTAATAAATACCTGGCAGCGTCACACGCGGTGGTGGTCGTGGCGGTTTGGGGGGCGGGTTCGGATGGTCGGGTCGCGGCGGCAGTTCCTTGCTGCCATAACCGCCGCAAAAACGCGCGCAGCTTTGCTCGCACATCGCGGCCGTCACGCCGTCTGAGCGGCGCGAACAACTAGCGTGGCATTCGGCATAGCAGCTGGGGCGGTCTTCGCCTCGCGGCGGTGGCTTGCCAGGTTTGCCGTCCTTATCGCCATCGCGCCCATGACGCCGGCGGTGTTGCGAGTCATCGCGTTTCACATCCTGTCCGCGCTGGCTGTTGTCCGTTGCGCTATCATCTAACGGGCGCTGCACGGCCACGGGGTCGGCATCATCTTTGACCGTCTTATCCTCGGCCGATGACGGGAAGGCAAGGCAGACCATCAGGCCAAGCAGCACGAGAAAACTGATCTGCTGCCGCCTCATGTCATCTCACGCCCGCTTCAGCGGT
>CAZBSB010000182.1:0-5139 GCA_964494535.1 uncultured Rhodospirillales bacterium | reverse complement strand
ATTCCTCGTCGATTGTTCGGGTCGGTCACACGCCGGCTTGCAGTGCCTGTATCGCTGCGGCCATCTGCGCCGAATCCATGTACTCCTCGATTCGCCGGATCCGCCCGTCGGCGAACGAGATGCGCTGAATCGCCGGAATGGCGGCCACCTCGCCGTTGGGCAGTGTCACCCGCACGACGTGTCGCTGGACGCAGGTGTCCTCGCTGAGGTCACGCCCGATGATCTCGAATTCGGCCCGCATCTGTGCCAGTCCCGCAAGTGCGGCAAGTGCTTCGCTTTTCGGTTGCTCCTGCTGGGTGTAGTTGTGCCAGACCACGGCGTCATCGGTGAACAGTGCTTCACAAGTCGCCTGGTCCCCGGTTGCCAGCGCGGTGAAAAACTTGTCGACTGTGGCAGCCACGTCGTTGTGTTTGTCAGCCATGATTCTCGCTTTCCTCGATCAGACCCGTCATGGCCATACCTTCGGGGTGAAGACCGCCCGTGCGATCCGTTCTGAAATCCGCCAGCCCGCAGGTGTCTTGGTGTACTTGTCGTGGAACTCCATGACGCGCCCGTTATCGGTGGCGTAAACAACAGCCTCACCGTTCACCGAGGGAGGTCCGTGGAAGACCATGGAGCACACGACGGCCTCCGCGGAGTCCGGGCCCACGTTGGCGAAGTGGAAATTGGTGAGGAGGTGCCGCGTGGTCGCCTTCGGCCGCTCACGCATGCCCTGGCGCAGCTCTTCGTGGCCGTGGTGGACGTTGCCGGCGCGGTCGAAAACTGCGTCCGGAGTGAAAAGTCCGATCATCGATTCGAAGTCGCCCATGTCGATGTAGTAGGCGAAATCGTTGTTGAGCCGAACCAGTTCCCACTCGGTGGTCATCGTCTCGGTGGAGGTCATGCGGGTCGACGTTCCGGCTAGATCAGGGCCGACGGCGGGACGTCTTCGTCCACCAATAGAGCGCCGAGGATCTGGTAGATCTCAGCGCTCGCGGCGACATGCTGTGCCGCGGTACGGATATCGCGGAAGCGGCGCTGTATCGAGGAGGTGTTGTACATGGCATTGCTGCCCGCCAGGCCAAATGCCTCGTTGACGATCTCCACACACTCGGTATGGGCCAGCGCCACAGATGCACGCTGACGCACCGCATCCATCGTCGCAACCGGTTTGCCGGAGAGCGCGGTATCCCACAACAACTGGGTCTCTTTGTCCGACAGGGCGCGCACGGCAGCCAGCCGCGTCTCGAGCATGCCCAGCCTGTATTGGAACACCGGATCCTCAGCCAACCGCACCATGGGATTGAAGGCGGGCCGCTTGATCTTGGCGAGCTCACGGAGATCATCCAAGGCACCCTCCGCGATTCCGAGCACAACCGCTGTGTGCGTCGGGCCCAGCGCCAGTCGGGTCGGCAGGCGGAACATCGGCGTGTCCACTCCCGCATTCCCGAAGAACTCTCCGGTGTGATGCTCGGGCACGAACAGGTCCTTGAGCACAAAGTCATTGCTGTTGGTGGCCCGCAACCCCACCGACTCCCAGGTCTCCAGGAACTGGGCCTGCGCAGTCGGCACCATGACGAGCTTCATCTCGGGTAGTCCCGCGTCGGTCATCCGGGGCATCCCGTCATCCAGCACGATGCAGTTACCCATGACCCACTCATGCTCGTAACATCCGCTGGCCAGCGGCCATTGACCGTTGACGATGTAACCCCCATCGGTGACGGCGGCTACCCCCTTCGGCGCGAACGCTCCTCGGGCCATTGTGTTCGGCCCATTACGGTAGATCTCGTTGTCGAGGACCTCTTTGGAAAGTCTGGCGAAAACCGGGGCGAAGTCAGCGCCGATCATCACGTTCCATCCGGTCGACGCGTCCGCCCGTGCCACCTCCTCGATGACCGCCATGGCGTCCGGCAGGCTCATCTCCTCGCCGCCGTACTCGCGTGCGACGAACATCCGGAAAGCGCCGGCATCGGCGAGCCGGTCGAGCAGATCCGCAGGCACCATCTTCGCCTTCTCGATCTCGTCGGCTCGCTGCGCGATCTCGGGTGTGATCTCCCGAACGGCGTCGAGCACCTTCGCGCCAGCCTCGATAGTGGTCATGCAGTTCCTCCAGTTTGACGAAGCCCGCCCCAGCCGTCACCGTCGGGGCCGTAGATATTGAGTGGATTGAATGTTTTAAACACTAACCGTAGTATGTGTTCAGTATCACTTCAGGTCAAGAGATCAGGTTTGGCTAGTTCCCGGGGTGGGTCGGCCCTACTCGGCGAAGACCGCGAACCGTACTTGTCATACTGGAGCAAGTTGTTCATATTTGACACAATTTCACCAAATTGTCGCATCAATGATCTCCCCGGCAGTCCGGCCCGGGGCGCGCAACCGGAGGAACCGTCGCCATGGCAGACAACGAACAGCTGATCATCACCGTCGACCGGTCTAAGTGTTGCGGCTATACCCTGTGCGCTGCCGAGGCCCCTGCCGTGTACGACATCGACGACGGAGGCTACGTCGTCGCACCCGACAGTGTGCCGGCAGAACTCGAAGAGCAGGCTCGCCGCGGTGCCGCGGCCTGCCCGGACGCTGCCATCACCGTCAGCCGTAGGAGCGACAACGGCGACTCCGGCGCCTGACGGCGATGACGACGACACAGGATCACGACCAGCCCCTCGCCGAGTTCGACGAACATCTCGACGCACTGCATCTACGCGGTCAATGGCAATACGACGCGCAGTTGGTGCAACTGACCGACGGCCCGCTGCCTGCCGGTGTGCCGTTCATGTGGAAACGAGAACTCGCAATGGGTGCGCTGGCCGAGATGTGCATGGTCAGGCCCAACGACACCGCCCGACGGAATTTCACCTTCATCAACCCCGGCCCCGGGGTCGACGGAACGACCCCCACTCTGGCAATGGGTATGCAGATCACCTTGCCAGGCGAGATCGCCTGGGCGCACCGCCATTCAATCAACGCACTGCGGTTCGTGGTGGATGGGAATGCCGATCTGTACACAGCTGTCGACGGCGAGAAGCTCGTCATGGAGGACTGCGATCTCATCATCACGCCGGCCTACACCTGGCACGATCACCATAACGAGAGCGACAAACGTGGGATCTGGATCGACATCCTCGACGTGCCGGTGATGGGGTATCTACGGCAGATCTTCTTCGAGCCCTACGGCGGCAGTACGCAGCCGCTGCGCAAGAGCCGAGCCGACTGCATCAGCAGCCGTTCCTCGCCGATCCGGCCAGCTTGGGAGCGCCGCGACGACGCCCGCATTCCGTTCCGGTACCCGTGGAGCGAAGTCACGGCATCGCTACGTGACTTCGCGAGCCGCGAGGGCAGTCCGTTCGATGGGGTGATCTTGCACTACGCGCATCCGATCACCGGCGGCCCAACCTTGCCGACGATCGACTGCTTCGCACAACTCCTACGTCCGAGTCTGCAGACGCAACCACACCGGCACACCTCGAGCGCGGTCTATTACGTGATCGAGGGCGATGGCACCACCGTGGTGGGAGACCACCGGCTCGACTGGTCTGCGGGCGATTCGTTCGTCATCCCGAGTTGGATGTGGCATCACCACACCAATACCTCGAACAGCGCCGACGCGGTGTTGTTCTCGGCGACGGATGCCCCGCTGCTGGCCGCACTGGGAATGTACCGAGAGGAACCGCATGCCTCGTTCGGAACCGCGCCCTATCCGGCCGTGCCTGCCGACCTGACACGGATCGTCTGACGTAATGACGCTCACCCGAGCTGATATCCGGGGCGTGGTGGGCATCGTTCCCACCCCGGCCACCAGCGACGCGGGCAGCTGGCGTGCCGAGAACACAGTGAACACATCCGAGACCGAGACGATGATCGAAGAGGTGATCGGCGCCGGGATCGAATTCGTAATGTCGACTGGGACCTTCGGCGAATGCGCCTCGCTCACCCACGATGAGTGGCTCGCCATCACCACCTGCATCGCCAGAGTGGTTCGCGGTCGGGTGCCCTTCTTCGCCGGTGTCACCACGCTGAATACCCGCGACACGATATCCCGCGCCCGCCAAGCGATTGCAGCCGGTGCTGATGGGCTTTTCGTCGGGCGCCCGATGTGGCTGCCGCTCGACGACGCCGCAATTGTCCGGTTCTACAGCGACCTCACCGAGGCACTACCGGGTATCCCAGTCGTCGTCTACGACAATCCCGCCGCGTTCAAAGGCAAGATCAGCGTGGAGGCCTACCAGAAGTTGGCCGAACTACCGGAGATCGTGGCGACCAAACACGCTGGTGGGCCGACGCTGGAACGCGACATCGAGGCTATCGGCGCCAAGGTGGCCGTACTCCCACTCGACAGTGACTGGTACGGCGCGGCAAGACGCTTCCCCGGCCTGGCCACCGCCTGCTGGTCGGGTAACGTTGCCTGTGCCCCTTCACCTTTGGCGGCTCTGTCTCGTGCTGTCCTGTCTCGGGACTGGGACGCTGCAGCGGCGATCTCGGAAAAAGTGAACTGGGCCCTGAAGCCGCAGTTTGGTGGCGATATGTCGCGCTTCATGGACTACAGCATCCCAGTGGGAAGGGCCCGTTTCCGTGCCGCTGGTTTGATCGACCCGGGACCGAGCCGACTGCCCTACACCGACGCTCCGGCGGACATGATCGCCGGAGGCGAGGAAACCGGTCGGCGCTGGGCGCAGCTCGAGCGCGAGTACCGCAATAAGCGGTAGGCCTTTCGCCGGCGGTATTTGGCAGCAATCGTCTGCCGCTCAACTGAGTTGATGGCGACCGAAAGGATGCGGGCCAATGGTTTTGGCGCATAATCGCAAACCGAACCATCGCACGATCGATGTTCACACCCATGGGCTTCCCCGCGATCTCCCCAACTTCGCCCAACGCTTCGCCGGCTCGTGGCCGGAACTCGTTGAAACCGGCCCCTGCACTGCGGACATCGTCCTGGGTGGGCGGCATTTCCGTTCCATCACCGATCAATGTTGGAACCCCACCCGACGTTTGGAGGACATGGACGCAGATGGAGTTTCTCTTCAGGTAATCTCACCGATCCCCATCACCTTTTCTTACGGGCTGAACGTGGATGGAGTCGTTGACCTTTCGAAATACCAAAACGAATGGATAGCCGGTGTGGTTAGCGATCATCCAACTCGCTTAGGCGGACGTGGCACGGTA
>CAZBSB010000181.1:0-5265 GCA_964494535.1 uncultured Rhodospirillales bacterium | reverse complement strand
CATGTCAAGGTAGTGCTCTCCCGCTGAGCTACGCGCCCTCGTCGTCGTAAACGCCGAGGTGCCCCTTTACCATTGGCGTCCTGCCCGTTCAAGGAAAGAATCATGGCGGCATGGCCTAGCGGTTTCGGTTCTTAAACAGCGGCTTGGTAGGAAGAGCCGGCAGGTAACCCGGTTAAAGGGCAACACGGTCGGGTTCATCATCTGGACGGCCGACGGCTCAAAGCTGCCGTGCAAGACGGGGGCTCGAAACTATTGGTCGGCTTGCGAATCGCAATAAAATTGCGCTACGAAGCCGTTATAGTAATGTGCACATGGTATGAATTGGCGCCGCAGCGCGATGATGCATCGCCCCCTCGATCGCGCTTGTTTGCCGGAGAAAAACGATGTTTGCGAATGAATGGCTGACCATCCTGACCTTTGCCGCGATACTTTGCGTCGGCTGGGCTTATTATTTTTTCCGCACCGGCGTGCCCACTTTTCCCTCAATGCCGGTGGCGCGGGAAAAAATCATTGCCCAATTGCGGGCCGATATGAAAGCGCAGCCGGCGGATCGTCCTTATGTCATCTATGATCTCGGTTCCGGCAGCGGT
Organism: uncultured Rhodospirillales bacterium; assembly: GCA_964494535.1. GTDB lineage: Bacteria > Pseudomonadota > Alphaproteobacteria > UBA9219 > RFNS01 > JAGOHT01. The sequence goes on along the minus strand of CAZBSB010000181.1, from coordinate 4,675 downwards.
CAGCTAAGCTGGCATGTGGCGCGGGCAATTCCGGAAGCGAAGGTCATTGGGATCGAGTTATCCTTCGTCCCCTGGCTGCGCTCCGTCATCTGGCAGAAGCTGAGCGGGCAGCAGAATCTGCGCTATCTGCGCGTGAGTTTCTGGGATCATGATGTCAGCAACGCCAGCGCCGTGCTGACCTATCTGATGGAAGCCATCATGCCGCGCATCAGCGCCAAATTGCGTCGCGAATTGCGGCCGGAAACTTTGGTCATCAGCAACAAATTCGTCCTCCCGGGCTGGCCATTGATTGAAGAATTGCCGCTGCAATCCGCCTTCACCAAACGCTTGTGGATCTATCGCCATCGCTTCGCCGCGGCGCCCACCGTGGCGCCTTTGCCTGATCTGGACGATAGCGAACTGGCCGACCCCACCGGCGGCGATGCGGCGACACGCGCTGCTTAAGGCGTTTTGCATCTTGTGTCTTTTATAAAATAAGATACGTTGACTATCTGGCGTTTTTTGAAACTTGAAACATCGCACTTTGAGACGTGTGACAGCGTAGCTATGAATTGGGAATCTGCCTTTCATCTCACGGTCGCCATCAGCGGCGTGACTTTCGTCTATTATACCTGGCGCACCAAAATTCCAGCTGTGCCGACGCAACAATCGGCGCGCTCGGTTATTTTGGATGTCATTCGGCAAGAGTTGCAGGAGCATCCTCGTTCGCAGCCGGTAATTTACGATCTCGGTTGCGGTTGGGGCGGTCTGTGTCTGACTGTCGCTAAGGAATTTCCGCAAGCCAAAGTAATTGGGTTAGAATTGGCCTGGCCGGCGCTGCTGGTCTCTTGGGTACGCAAACTCATCCTTGGCAGGCGCAACTTTCATATCCTCCGCCGCGATTTCTGGCGCTATGACATCAGCAACGGCGATATCGTGCTGTGCTATCTCGGTGACGTCGTGATGGCCGATTTGCGCGACAAGCTGCGCCGCGAACCGCGCGCCAACCGCCTGCTCATCTCCAACACCTTCCCCTTGCCGAAAGATTGGCAGCCGCTCAAGCGTGTGGCTATCCCTGCCGTGCTGAGCAAGGAAGTCATCGTCTATCGGCAGGAAGCCGCGCCTTGACCGCGCCGTCCGGTCTGGATTTGCCGCGCGCGGCCTATGCGCCGCCACAAGCGCCCTGGAACGGCATACTGGTGGTGGGCGAAGCGCCGGGCGCCGAGGAAGTGAAGCAAAACCAGCCTTTCGTCGGCCGCTCAGGCCAGTTGCTGGACAAAGCCCTGGCCGAAGCCGGCATCCCGCGCGCCGCTTGTTTTGTGGCGAATGTGTTCCGGCTGCAGCCGCCGGGCAATAAGGTGGATTATTTTTTCGCCTCGCGCCGCGCCGCCGCGCAAACGGCCGAACCTCTGTTGGAAGAGTATGGCGCGCTCAGCGGAAAATATTGCCGCGCCTTGTTCGCCGCTGAATTGCTGGCGCTGCGTGACGTCATTACGACGCAGCAACCGCGCGCCATTCTGGCGGTCGGCCGCACACCGCTGTGGGCGCTCACGGGTTTGAACGGCATCATGGGGCAAGCCGGGCAGCAGCATGATTGCCGCTTCGCGCACGGCACTCCCGTCATCGTGACCTATCACCCCAGCTATATTCTGCGCGGTAACTGGAAACTCATGCCGCAATGGGTGGCGCATCTGGCGCAAGGGCAGGCGCTGGCGGCAAATCCCCGCTAAGCCAGTTTCCACGCCCAGGCAATGCCCCAGCCCAACGCGCCGGATGCCGCAGCCATGATGAGAATGTCCTGCGCGGTCGTTAGCGGCGACCGGTTGAAAACCCAGCCGGTTTGCCTCACCTTACGGCGGCGATAACGCCAATATGAAAGGTGTGCGAGCAGGCTCAGCGCGGTTGTCGCGATGACCCACCCATTCAATATCGGCCACAAAGCCTGCAGCGTTACCCACGGCTTGGCGAGATTGAAGCTCTGCTCACCAAACCGTTGCAGCCCGGCCGCGTCGCTGATCAGCCAGGCGATGAGCCCGCTCGTCGCCGCTGCCGGCAGTGCGAGCAGCAAAGCCGTCGGCAAAAACACCATCATTTGCCGATAGAGCCAGATGGTGCCAAGAAAAGCCGCGACCCCATAAATGGGATGCAGGTGCAACCCCGGCGGCAAAAAGCCCGGCGTGGCGCTGACGCCGATATAGGAGGCGCAGGCCAATAGCAGCATCCAGGGGTAGACCAAAAGGCCGAAAGACAAGCCAATATCAGGCGTTGTGTTCGCGGCGGCCTGCAACGGATAACCCACGCCAGCATAGGCGCCGCCATAAGTCGCCGGCATCGGCGGCGGCGTATATTGCTGGGGCTTGAAAACAGTCGGCTGATAACTCTCCCAAGGCGAAGGCGTCCGTTGCACCCCAAACCCAATATCCCGATAACCCGTCGGCGCCCCGCCAACCCATAAATCGCCACCAGGGCCTTTGCTGACGCTATAGCCATATTCGGACGTATAAGTGCCGTCGCTGTTGCGGGTAATCGTATCGGTGCTGACCATCCTGCGACAGCCCTTTCCGGCTGCTGTAAATTTGTAATTCCAATATATCATAACCGGCAGTTCACGGCAAAATTCAGGCAAAGACCTGGTGTTGCGTCACAATCTAACCAACGATACTGAGGCAAAATCTGGACGAGCCAATCCAAACGCTTTAACCTCATTCATCTCGCGGAACTTGGCACAATATTTCGCTTAATTTTACGGCCAAGGGTCTGCTGTCGTATGAATTGTTGATATTACATTGTCATCCTGGTCAAACACTCATGACGCCATCGCCGCCCACCCAAACCATTTTCCTGGATCAGCGTGTCACCCTGACAGTGACGCCCAAACAGTTTCGCCATGCCTATAGTTATCAGGCGCCGATTCATACGGATGCGTTGGGGCGGGTCAGCGGCGGCGGCACCCGTGGCGGGTCGGTGCTGAAGCCCGGTTTTTGCCTCTATATCACCAATAACGAAGCCGCGCTCCGCAGCTATTATTTTTCCGTCGGCATCTTCACCGACCATGACCGCAAAATCGTCCGCCAGACCATGCCACGCCATGTCGCCCATGTTCACCCGGGTCACACCATGGCGGTGGATATCGAGCTAGCGGACAATACTGACTATAATGGCGCCTATCTCATTGATTTTGTTATCAGCACCGGTCAGGAGCCCTTGGCGCACTTCACGCCGGATGCTTCCTTGGCGCAGGCCGCCGGCTCTCTGGGCGTGGCGGAAGGCGGCGAAGTTGATTTTTTCGATGCGCTGGTCGGGACGGAATTGCTGCTGATCGGTTTGACCGTCGGCAGCATGGCGCGTTACGGGATGCATTGGGACGCGAAATGGGCGTGGCTGCTGGGGCTTAGCGTGTTCTTCGGCGGTCTTTACTTGATGCAGATGAAGCTGGCGCGGATGGTGCTTTGCTCCCTTATCGCCATCATCTGGGGCTTGATTTTTTGGCAATATGTCGGACTGCTGGAGGGGATCGGCGTTGGCGCCCTGGCCTGGTTTATCCATTGGTGGCTGCGCTCGCCGGCGCGGGACAAGCAAGCCGCGTTGAAGAACGCCCAGCAGGCGCCGGATCGCCTGGCCTGACGGCGCAAAAGGTTAACGCGAGCGCGGGTAGGCGACATTCGCTATTGTCTTGCTTTTCCTAGGTTAAAACCGGTAATCATCAAAGTTCAGCCGCCTGCCGCGCCGAACACGATTCTGCGTTGTGGTCATCTGTATCTGTAAGGTTCTGTATCTTTGAGGTCAGCGTGAACCAGATCAACCGTTCAAATGCGGAGACCCTGTCGCCCGTGCAAAACCAGTGCGAGGTCGAAGCGCGCGATGTTCAACCACAACAGGCCGGCAAACCGGCGACGCCACTGTTGGACAAGGTCGCCTACCCGTCTGACTTGCGTCAACTCAAGCCGGCGCAGCTGCCGCAGTTAGCCAAAGAACTGCGCGCCGAGACGATTGACGCTGTGTCGGTTACCGGCGGGCATTTGGGCGCCGGGCTGGGCGTGGTGGAACTGACGGTCGCGTTGCATTTTGTTTTCAACACGCCGGACGATATCGTCATCTGGGATGTCGGGCATCAGGCCTATCCGCATAAAATCCTTACTGGCCGACGCGACCGTATCCGCACCTTGCGGCAGGGTGGCGGCCTGTCCGGCTTCACCAAGCGCAGTGAAAGCGTCTATGACCCGTTCGGCGCCGCGCATAGCTCCACCTCGATTTCCGCGGCGCTGGGCTATGCCGTCGGGCGCGATTACAAGGGCAAGAAAAACCATGTCATCGCGGTGATCGGCGACGGCGCCATGAGCGCCGGCATGGCCTATGAGGCGCTCAACAATGCCGGCGCCATGGATAGCCGGCTCATCGTCATCTTGAACGATAATGATATGTCCATCGCGCCGCCCACTGGTGCGATGAGCGCCTATTTGTCGCGCCTCGCTTCCTCCAAGGAATATCGCAGCATTCGCCATATCGCCAAGGAGTTTGCCAAGGCTTTCCCACGCCCCTTGAAGGAAGTGGCGCGCAAGGCAGAGCATTATGCCCGCGGCATGATCACTGGCGGCACCTTGTTCGAGGAGTTGGGTTTCTATTACGTCGGCCCGGTGGACGGCCACAATCTGGAACACCTGATCCGGCTGGCGCCAGCCCAGTATCTGTGGAGCTA
>CAZBSB010000180.1:0-5273 GCA_964494535.1 uncultured Rhodospirillales bacterium | reverse complement strand
GTTCATGGCCATTTTGCCGATCGGTGGCTGGCGCGCCATCATGGTTTGATAGGGTGTGCCCATAGCGAAATTGACGAAATTCGCCCGTACCATGGGTAGTCGGACGCCTTCGTTCAGGATAATCCCCATCAGCTCTGCCAGCGCGCCAGGACGATCGGCTGAACTGCCAACCGCCGTCGCCAGGCTCGGCACCAACTTCTCGAACGGATAGCCCAGCCGCGCCCAGCGCGCATGAATCGCCGCAAAAGCGTCCTTCTCCTGCAACAGGCGGATGCGCGTATCCTGCGCCGCCTTGCCGGTCTTGAATAGCCAGGCATAGCTGGCGACACGCTCCGACCGGCTGGCGGCCAACGCCTCGGCCTTCGTCGCCTTGGGGTGATGGACGAGAAATTCCACCAGCCATAATTCCAGCGGATGCACGCCGGCGACATAAGCGCGATCAGCCAGATTGAAGCGCTCTTTCGGATAAGCGGCGAAATTCTTGCGCAGTACCATGTCATTACTGGGATGCTTGGGGCGCAGCTGCCGGACATAGCGCACGAAATCATCAGCGCTGGCTTCCGGCAACAGCGAACGAAAAATCGCCGCCATAGCGTGGCTGCGCTTCTGCCCTTGGCGCATCAGGCGCGCGGCGGCTTCCTCACGGCTTAGTGTCCGGTATTTCTCGTAAAAGCCGCTGAGATAGACGGCGCCCTCTTGTTCGGCGAACCGCTCCAGATAGGCCATGCGCGCCGGATGATCCCGGTCGCCCAGCACCTCGCGACGCGGGTTCGGGCCTTGCGCCATTTCGTAATTCACAATATCGCGCATCAGCCGGATGAAGGGTAGATTGATGGATTTCCGCAGCGCTTCCGTCAGCGTCACGATGCGGCCATTGTCCTTGGCGTCAAAATTGCCAAAAGTCAGCATCCCACCATCGGTGAAAAAGGCTTCATGCGGGTTGGCGGAATATTGCCGCTGCATCGCCGCCTGCAGCAGCGGCTCAAGTTCACGATCCGGGTTTTTGTTCATCCACCCAATCGCCCAACTGGTCAGATTGTCCGGCTTGCCGTCCATAATCTCATTGAGCGCCTCATTCTCCAGCGGCGCCAGCCGATGATGCAACTCGTCCATAATCTCCAAATAGGTCGTCAAGGTGCGGAGCTTGGCGGTGGAGCCGAGATCGAGCTTGGCACCGTCATTGAGATCAAGCGGCTGCTCAAGATTATCGGCCTGCACACGCAGCGCGTTGCCCTGCGGCGTGCGCTCATAGAGGATGATTGTCCAGTTGATCTTGCTGGGATCGTTGCCCTCGCTCAGCAGCCTTTCGCCCTGCAGCCCACTTTCCGCGATAAAGGCCGGATCGTGCAATTGCTGCAGGAAATGCGTCACGGCGCCCTGCACCTTGCCGTCCAACGTGGTGCCCACGGCGGCGTCAATATGGTCAAGATCATAGAGATTGTTGATGTCGAGGTTCGAGCTCAGATAATAACGGATGGCGTTGGTGGCTTTCTGCGCGATGAAGGAAGGCTGCGGCACCGGCGGCGCCGTGGCAGCAAGCGCCAGCGGCTCGCTCTGCGCCGCGCGCGCCAACGCCGGCGAAATGATATCCGCTGCCAGCAGCCGCGCCAGCGTGGCGTTGGCCAATTGCTCCAACGGCTCCGTCTTGCTCTGCAGATAATAGGCTGGCCGCCGTTGCGCCAGCACCAGCGCCAACACATGTTTATAGATCCGCGCCTTCCAGGGCAGCAGCGCGGGCGTCTCCTCGCTCTGCAGCGCCCGCTTGGCCTCGTCCAGGTCAATATTGAACCAAGCCCACAGCCCGTCGCCGATGCCGTTGATCTCGCCCCAGCCTGGCCGCGCCGCCAGCGGCGTGGCATTCAGATAACTCAGCACAATCTCTTTGCGGCGTTCACGCGTATCCGGCCCATCCAGATAAGCGCGCAGGCTGGCGGCAATCATTTGCCGCAACTTGTCCAACGGGCCGTTGGTCTGGCCGCCTTCAGAATGGCGGAATTTTTCCGTCTGGATCGCCAAAGTGCTGCCGCCGCCGGAACCCGCGCCGGGCAGCAGGCGCGCCAGCACCTGGCCGCCAAGCGCCTGCAGCATCCGCGCCCAATCCACAGCCGGATTATAGCTGGCTACCGGCGCGTCCAGCACGTCGCGGTCTTCGATATAGAGCAGGCTCTGCACCAGCAGCGGCGGAATATCGTCAAAATCCTTGAAAGTACGCGTGGGATAGACCGCCTGATGCATGATCATCCCGTCACGGTCATAGAGCGTCAAGCCGCCGGCATCCTTGGCGCGGTAGATAGAAAATCCACCTTCATCCACAAAAGCGTCCAACCCTTGCGAAGTGCGCATCTGCCAGGCGACGTCAAACCCCTCGCCCTCCAGGGCTTTGACGAAATGCGGCATCAGCGTATAGCCGAAACGTTGATTGTATGGCCCGGTCTCCGGCACGCGCAAAGCGGGGTTGATGCCCGGCTCCAACGCGAATGTCATGCCCGCCGCATAATGCGTGAACAGCCGCGCTTGCAGCGTGGAGGTGCGCGCTTCCCAAATCACCGCAGCCAGACCGGCCAGCACGGCCAGCGCCAGCAGACTCCACAAAACGGCACGAAAACGAAAGGGCAGCGGCATGACGCGCAATCAGTCGGCAGAAAAAATCGGCAGGTCATGCATCCTGCCTTAATATCTCTGAATTTTTAACTAACGCGCCGTTGCAGCAGCGGCACCAGTTCGGCCAGCGGCACCGTCTCCTGCTGCTGATGGCGTAAGAATTTGACCGTCACTTTGCCGTCCGCTTTTTCCGCCCCGCCCATGATGACCGCACAGCCGATGCCGGCACGGTCGGCATAGCGCAGCTGCTTGTCCAGCTTGGCCGGTTCCAAATACACATCCGTGTTGATGCCTGCCTGGCGCAGCAGCGTCGCCAGCTTCAGGTAATCATGGCGCAAGCCGTCATCAAGCTGCGTGACCAGCACCTGCACGTTGCTGCCGCGTTGCGTGACCTGCCGATCAACCCAACCGGTGGTGCGCAGCAGTTCAAACAAACGCGTCGCGCCGATGGAAATGCCGACGCCCGGCAGCCTAGATTTGGTGTATAGCCCGGCTAAATCTTCATAGCGCCCGCCCGAACAGACGCTGCCGAAACCGGGGTGGTCATTGACGAAAGTTTCGTAAACCGTGCCGGTGTAATAATCCAGCCCGCGCGCGATCGCCAGATTGAGCCGGCATTGTTCTTCCGGCACGCCCAGCGCCGTCAGCGCCGCCGCCATCGCCGTCACTTCACTCAAGCCGGCGGCAAACACCGGATGGTCAATCGCCTCGGCCTGCAAAAGCGCGATGATGTCGCTTTTGCTGCCGCCGCTGTTGACCAGCCGCATGATGCGGGACACGTCGCCCGCGGCCACACCCTGCCCGCCGAGATTGACGGCAACCTGCTCGGCACCGACCTTATCCAGCTTGTCGATTTCGCGCAGGCACATTTTCTGCGCCTCGGCGTCATAACCCAACGCGGCAAAGAGTCCGCAAAGCAGCTTGCGGTTGCTGAAATGAATGGTGAAACCGCCGATGTCGAGCGCTGAGAAAATGCCGGCGATGATGGCCGGGATTTCCGCGTCATAAGCCGGATCGAGCTTGTCTTTGCCAATGACATCAATATCGCACTGGTAAAACTCGCGGAAACGTCCTTTTTGTGCCCGCTCACCACGATAGACCCGCTGCATCTGATAGCGCCGGAAGGGAAACACCAGATCGCGCTCATGCTCCGCCACATAGCGCGCCGTCGGCACGGTGAGGTCGAAGCGCAACGCCAGATCAGGCGCGTGCCCCTGCTCCAAGGAGCCGGTAGATTGCACGAAATAAACCTGCTTCTCCGTCTCGCCGCCGGATTTGGTCAACAGGACATCGCGCAGCTCGAACACCGGCGTTTCGATCAGCACAAAGCCAAAACGCTCATACCCAAGACGGATGGTGTCCAGCAGATATTGAAAGGCGAGCTGCTCACGGGGGAGCAGCTCCATAGTTCCCGCAGCCGTGCGGGGCGTGACGATGGTCATGGGGTGTGATTGATTGCAGCGCGTAAATGTTGATTTTGAACATACTCGCTCGGCACTTGGGCGTCAAAATAATTACCCTCTTCACAAGCAAAGAGCTGCTGGTTAACGCGTGCCATGAGTTTGCCTTGCTGAACATAGACGCCGATATTTGCCCCTCCAGCCGTAATGCGCTCCGTAACCTGCGCTGCTTCGGCGGGATCATCGGGGAAAAGATTATTGTGCACTGATGTTATTTCCGCGGCCATGGCACGATAGACTGCTGCCAGATCCTTTTCCTGCACAACTGTGCCAAGCGACATACGCTGGCCGGTCGTGCGATCAAAAGTTTCTGCCGGATTATGGTCACCGCATCCGGAAACAAAAGTGCCCTTTCTCTGCACCAGCTGCGTGGTCGCAAGACTGACGATCTGGTCAGAAGAAAAAGTTATCTCTGTGTTGCTTTGCGTCTGCTCAAACCCAGAACCGCACGGCGGCGCCTGCATTGACTGTATTGCCGCATTGATCCTGCCGGTAGCAGCATCTTGACCATGGAGCCGCACCGACTTGATATCAGCTTCACAGCCGCCGTAATTACCTTTTTGTAGTGTCAGAACGTCATAGGTGCCGCGGTCGGAAACCTGCACATCTTGCTCAGAACGACATCCTCCTGCGGTTAATATCGCGACTGTTGCCAAAGCCGCAGCGCCCGCCACCAGCGGGCGAGAATGTTTTCGCGTGATCATGTTCTGTCGATCGCCAATCATTATTCTCTCAACACTGATAGCATTAACATGCAATTTCAGCGGCTTGAAAGCAATTCCCTTGTCACCAGCCGACAAAACAGTCGGCGCGCCGCCATCCAAGCCCAAACCCACCACAACCGGCAATCGGCGTTATTTCTCAAGCCTTTTGGCCAGAATAGCACGGTAAATCCTCAGCCAAGCATTAACGCGCCATTAGGGATATTTGGCCATCATGGGCGCCTGTCCGGTTCCTCATCTGTGGTTAAATTTCATGTCAACGCTTACGTTGAGCGATCTCAACTTCACTGACCTTTACCTGCGCATTGACGCGAAGGATAAGGCCAAATATCTGCCGCGCATCAAGGGCAAGCACCGGCATAATATGGACGTGCCGGACGATTATGACCAGGTTGTGGATCGCATCGCCGCCCGTATCAGCGCGGAGCTCAAGCAAAGCGGCGACGGCGCGATGGATTTCGACGGCATCCGCGTCCGTATCGCCCGCCAG
>CAZBSB010000179.1:0-5325 GCA_964494535.1 uncultured Rhodospirillales bacterium | reverse complement strand
ATCGCGCTGCTGGAGCAAGTGGGTATTCAACGCGCCGCGGAACGGCTGGGCGCTTATCCGCACGAACTTTCCGGCGGGCAGCGCCAGCGCGTGATGATCGCCATGGCGCTGGCCAACGAGCCGGATATTTTGATCGCCGACGAGCCGACGACGGCACTGGACGTAACGGTGCAGGCGCAAATCCTGGCGCTGCTGCGCGACTTGCAGCAGCAATCCGGCATGGCCATGCTGCTCATAACGCATGATCTGGGCATCGTGCGGAAAATGGCGCAGCGCGTCTGCGTGATGCGGCGTGGCGAGATTGTCGAGCAAGGAGCGACCGCGCAAGTGTTCGCGGCGCCCCAGCATGACTATACGCGCCAGCTACTGGCGGCCGAACCCACAGGCGAGGCGCAGCCTTTGCCGCCAGAGGCCGCTGAAATTCTAAGCGGCGCGGACATCAAGGTGCATTTTCCCATCCGGCGCGGGGTTTTCCGGCGCACGGTTGACCATGTGCGCGCGGTGGACGGCATTTCGCTGCGCCTGAGGGTGGGCGAGACGGTAGGTGTGGTCGGCGAATCCGGTTCCGGCAAAAGCACGCTGGGGCTGGCGTTGTTACGGCTGCTGCATAAGCAGCAAAAGGTGATGCAGGGCGCGGTTGCTTTTCTGGGTCAGCCACTGGTCAATGTGGAGGCTGACGCCCTGCGCGCGCTGCGGCGGCAGATGCAGATCGTGTTTCAAGACCCGTATGGTTCGCTTAACCCACGCCTGACCGTCGGTAGCATCATCGCCGAGGGGTTGCATATCCACCGCATCGGCACACCAGCAGAACGGCAGCAGCGCGTGACGGAACTGCTGGCCGAAGTCGGCCTCGATCCGGCGATGCAGACGCGCTATCCGCATGAATTTTCCGGCGGCCAGCGCCAGCGCATCGCCATCGCTCGCGCCATGATTTTGCGGCCGCGCTTTGTGGTGCTGGACGAGCCGACCTCGGCGCTCGACATGTCCGTGCAGGCGCAGATCGTGGATTTGCTGCGCGACCTGCAGCGCCAGCATGGGCTGGGCTATCTGTTCATCAGCCACGACCTGCGCGTGGTGCGCGCATTGGCGCACCACGTCATCGTCATGAAGGATGGCAAGGCGGTGGAGGAAGGCAGCGCCGCCACGATATTCAGCGCCCCGCAGCAGGAATATACCCGCAAGCTCGCGCGCGCCGCTTTTGAGCTGGAGTGAGCGGCATGACCACGCTCTCTCCCCTCACCGCCGATGAGCGCCAATTGCTCCAGGCGCAAGCGCGCGGCGTGGGCTGGGAAATGGTGCGCAGCTTCGCCTTTGGTGGCCTGTTTCTGACCAGCATCCTGTTTCTGGTGCTGTTTACCACCTGGAAATTTCTTGGCCCAACAATCGGTTTTGCCGACGCCAAACATCATGCCGGCTATGTACTGGCCATTGCCCTGGCGCTCACCGCCGCAGTGTTGCTGCACGGCGCGCGTTCGGCCATGCGCTTCGCACGTCAACAGGCACCCCAGACAAAGCTGGCGCAGGAAGATTTGGCAGCCGGCCAGGCCAAGGTCGAGACATTAACCGTGACGGCGGCTGATGAATTGCTGGAGTATGAAGACGAAGGCCCAGGCTTTTTCCTAGGGTTGGCGGATAACCGCGTGCTTTTTGTTCAGGGTCAGGATTTATATAACCACGCGCATGATACCGAGCCCGAGGAAAACCCTGCTCCGGCTAAGACCTTTCCAGCCAGAACCGTCTTTTATCGCACGGCGCCGCGCAGCGGCCTGCGCCTTGGGCTTGAACCGGCCGGCGATTATGTGGCACCGGTTATGCTTGCATCCCGGCGCCTGGGGCGCGATGATGCCGCGCCGGAAGATGGGACATTTTACGACGGCACGCTGGCGGACACGCGGCAGAAATTCAGGCTCGTGCCGGCCAAACCTGCGTCATAATTGTACTAGACTGTTTTGTGATGGATAATTTCGATTTTAAGTCGTTTTTCGCCACCCTCAGCGGCCTGCCGCAGCTGACGCGCACCGACCCGCGCAAATTCTGCATCTCGCGCACCCAATTCATCGGCTCCCTGCTGCATGACCACGGCATCAAGGTCGGCCGCGCCTGGATCATGCCGATTTATGAAAGCGATAATTTCTATGTGCCGTTCTATGACCAGAAGGGCAAGGTGCTGCAGACGATGGATGTGGAAAACGGCCGCGTCATCCCCTTCAAATGGCGCTATCACTGCTCCACTATTCTGCCGGACTTGCCGCATCAGCCGGTGATAGACTTTCCGCTGTTCAACGGCCCCATCGCGCTGCAATACTGGTTCGATATTTTCGTGGCCGCCCAGCAGCGCTGCACGCCGAAAGAATTTGTGCCGTGCGAGCTGCGCGTGGTGACGCATCCGTTCGCCGACATTCCGCAGCGCCAGGTGCTGCGCTACAACCCGCAGGCGGAAAAGCAGAACAAGCTGCTGCCGTTGCACAAAATCGCCAAGCTGGCCACGCTGCCACCCTATTTCCCGCGCTTCGAACCCGTGCCCTTCACGCCCCTGCCCGGCAAGATGCCGCCGGGAAAGTAAGCGCCGGCGACTGTCAACACATCAATATTGCTTGGCAATAGGCTGATATTTCGTGTTTAATGCCGTCCCCTTAATGGAAGGACGAAGACTAATGGCACGGCAATATAAAGTAGCGGTGGTGGGCGCGACGGGCGCGGTAGGGCGGGAAATGCTGCAGACGCTGGTTGACCGCCAGTTTCCGGCCGGCGAGGTCATTGCTTTGGCTTCCAGCCGCTCGGCCGGCGGCCAGGTGAGCTTCGGCGCCGACAAGGTGCTGACGGTGCGGGATTTAGACAAATACGATTTCAAAGGCACCGATATCTGCCTGTCCTCCGCTGGCGCCAAGATTTCGGAAGCGTTTGCGCCCCGCGCCGGCGCCGCCGGCTGCGTGGTGATTGACAACACTTCTCACTTCCGCATGGACCCGGACGTGCCGCTGGTGGTGCCGGAAGTGAACCCCCAGGCGCTGCAGGGCTACAAAAAGAAGAACATCATCGCCAACCCCAACTGCTCCACCATCCAGATGGTGGTGGCGCTGAAGCCGCTGCACGACCTGGCGAAAATCAAGCGCGTGGTGGTCAGCACCTATCAGTCCGTCTCCGGCGCCGGCAAGGAGGCGATGGACGAGTTGTTCAGCCAGACGCGCGCGATTTTCGTGAACGATCCGGTGACCAAGGAAGTGTTCAGCAAGCAAATCGCCTTCAATGTCATTCCGCAGATTGACGTTTTCATGGAAGACGGCAGCACCAAGGAAGAATGGAAGATGACGGTCGAGACCAAGAAGATTCTCGACCCCGCCATCAACGTCACGGCTACCGCCGTGCGCGTGCCGGTCTTCATCGCGCACAGTGAAGCGGTGAACGTGGAGTTCGAGCGCCCCATCACGGTGGCGGAAGCGCGCGCGGCGCTGGCCAAGGCTCCCGGCGTGGTGGTGATCGACAAGCAGCATGAGGAAGGCTTCGTCACGCCGGTGGAATGCGCGGGCGAAGACGCCGTCTATGTCAGCCGCATCCGCGCGGACAAAACCGCGCCGAACGCTTTGAACATGTGGATCGTCAGCGACAATCTCCGCAAAGGTGCCGCGCTCAACGCCGTGCAAATCGCGGAGCTGCTGGTCAAGGACTACCTGAAGTGAGCCTGAAAATCGGCATCCTGGGTTTCGGCGGCCGCATGGGGCAGTTGCTGGTGCAGGAAACGCTGCAGCATCCTGACTGCAAACTGACTGCCCTTTACTGGCGGCAGCGCAAGGCGGACATGGCGCTGCCGGCCGATTGTCTGGTCAGCCAGGATTTGGACGCCGTCATCGCCGCCAGCGACGTGCTGATTGAATTCACGACCGCCGATGCGGCGCCCATTTTCGCCAGTCATGTTGCGCGCCAAGGCAGGCGGCTGGTGACCGGCACGACCGGCCTGAACGAAGCACAGCAAGCCGGCATCGCGGCAGCCGCCCGTCAGACCGCCGTGCTGCAGGCCGCCAATACCAGCGTTTCGCTGGCGGTAGCCCGGCAGCTAAGTGCCCTGGCGGCCAAGCTGCTGGCCGGCCATGGCTATGATATCGGCATCAATGACCAGCACCACAAGCACAAAAAAGACGCCCCCTCCGGCACCGCCAAGGCGCTGGGCGCCGCCGTGCAGGCCGGCAACCCCAAGGCGGAAATTCATTATGCCGCCCAAAGACTTGGCAACATTGTCGGCGAGCATGAGGTGATGTTCGTGGGCGACGGCGAGGTCTTAACGCTGCGCCACAGCGTGACCAACCGCGCCATCTTTGCCCGCGGCGCGCTGACCGCCGCACTTTGGCTGCACGACAAGCCAGCCGGCCTCTATGGCATGAACGAGGTTCTCGGCCTTGGCGGCTGAACGCCGCGACCATTTCGCTCTCGCAAAGACATTGCGTTTCGCCGGCACCGGACATAATCTGCCGCTGGCCGCACCCGTGCGACCAATAATAAGAATGGGTATATTGCGCACATGCCATTGGACAAAATCATCAACGGACTCGTTCCGGTCGCCATTCTCCTGACCATCGCCTTGTGGGAATATTTCTTTCCCTGCAGGGAAACGAGGCAGTCGCGCCTGTATCGCTGGAGCAACACGGTTGCCATCCGCATCTTCGGCAAGATTTTCTTCATGGTGCTGGTGCCGCTGACCATGATGGGGCTGGCCGGCTGGTGCCAAGAGAAGAATATCGGCCTGTTCAATCAATTTGAGATGCCGACCTGGCTGCTCATCGCGCTTACCATCCTGCTGCTGGATGTGAGCGCCTATGTCGTTCACGCCGCCGCCCATCGGAACCAGTTTTTGTGGCGCGCACACCGCACCCATCACCTCGATACCGAATATGACATCACCACCGCGTTGCGGACACATCCGTTCGATGATTGCCTGAATATGATCGGCGAAACCATCGTTATTTTGCTGTTTGGCCTGCATCCGCAGGGCGTGTTGTATTACGCCATCTTCAGCGGCTTCATCGTCAAATTCAGCCACGCCAATGTGGAAATCTGGGACAGGCTGGATCGCGTATTGCGTTGGGTCATCGTCACACCCAACATGCACCGCATCCACCATTCCGCCAAGCGGCACGAGAATGACAGCAATTACTGCACCCATTTCACCTTCTGGGATCGGCTGTTTGGCACTTATCGCCCCTATGCCGAAGAGCCGCAAAGCACCATGACCATCGGCCTCTATCAGTTCCGCGATCCGTCGGAAATCCGCATTGACAAGCTGCTGCTGCGGCCGTTCCAGTCCCTGATGCTGCTGTGGCTGTGGGTGCATGC
>CAZBSB010000178.1:0-5358 GCA_964494535.1 uncultured Rhodospirillales bacterium | reverse complement strand
ACATCATCGGCTTCGTCCAGCGGCGTTACCTCCGGCGGCAGGCGGTAATTGGTGGAAATGAAAATATAGCCTTTATCCGTCACGTAATGCTCCAACTTGGCAGATCTGCCTGTGCGCATTTTTTTGTCACCGCGCCGCCAGCCGCCGCCATGCACCATCAGAATAACCGGCGCGTTGCGCACTGTGGCCGGCAGATAAACATCCATGCGTTGTTGTTCATGGGAACCATACGCGACATCAGACAGTTTACGGATCGCGCCGGTTCTGGTTAAGCCGGTTTGGTCGGAGCGTTCATCATCCCAGACGATATTATTTTCCTGGGCTGCGGCTCTTTGCTGCTGCCGTTGCCGGTAACGCTCCAAGAAGCCGGCGTTGGCTTCTGTGGGCAGCGTCAGCAGCAGTAGAACAGCCATGAAGAGATTGATTTCACGGCAATGCAACCGGTTCAAGCCCATCATTTCGCCTCTATACGCTAAAGCTTTGAGTGTATACCACCTTATAGCGGCCACTATTGGGTCAACGCTCAGGGAGCGCCTTTCCGTCGCCGCCTCTTGGCAGCCGGCCGGCCACGTTTTATCATGAATTATGACATACCACATTGCCGCCTTGTATCAATTCACGCCCGTGGCCGACCCCGCCGCTTTGCGCGACGCGTTGCGTCCGGAATTTGTTGCGTTAGGGATTTGCGGCACGCTGCTGATAGCCCCCGAGGGCATCAACGGCACATTGGCCGGCGGCAGCCAGGCAGCTTTATCCACCATGCTGGATTGCATCACGCGCCACACAGGCTTGCTGCAAAACACGGTAAAATTCTCCGCTGCCGCTGAGAAGCCGTTCAACAAGCTGAAGCTCAAGCTGAAGCGCGAGATAATCACCTTCAACCAGCCGCAAGCCGACCCGAATATTCTGGCAGGTCAGTATGTCGCGCCGCAGGATTGGAATGCACTAATCAGCCAGCCGGATGTGACGGTGCTGGACACGCGCAATCTCTATGAAACCGCCATCGGCACCTTTAAAGGCGCACTTGACCCGCAGCTTGATACCTTCACCGCCTTTGCCGATTTCGTGCGCCAACGGCTTGACCCCGCGCGGCACAAGAAAATCGCCATGTTCTGCACCGGCGGCATCCGCTGCGAAAAAGCCTCCGCCTTCATGCGCGCCGAAGGTTTTGAAGCGGTATATCACCTGCAAGGTGGCATTCTGAAATATCTGGAAGAAATTCCGGCCGAGCAAAGCCTGTGGCAAGGCGACTGCTATGTGTTCGATAAGCGCGTGGCCGTGGGGCAGGGTCTGAAGACCGGGCATTACAGCATGTGTTTCTGCTGCGGCTATCCTCTGACGGCGGCAGACCGGCAGCACCGGCATTTTGAAGCCGGCGTCTCCTGCGCCTACTGCCATGACCAAAGCACGGTCGAGGACAAAGCCCGCTTCCGCACCCGTCAGCGGCAGAGCGACCAGGCAGCGATGCTGAAAGCGCCGGCGTGACGGACACCATCGTCATTTATGTGGTCTGCGCCGATGCTGTCGAGGCGCAACGCATCGGCCAGGCAGTCGTGACAGCGCGGCTGGCCGCTTGCGCCAACATTCTGCCCGGCATGGCAAGCATTTATCACTGGCAGGGCAAAATCGAGCAAGCGCAAGAAACCGTGCTGCTGCTCAAGACGCGCACTGACTTGTTCGATGTGTCCGCTGACAAAGTGCGCGCCATGCACAGCTATACCACACCCTGCATCATCGCGTTGCCGGTGATGGCCGGAACGCCGGACTACCTAGCCTGGCTGACGGCGGAGACGACGGCGTCATCGGCTGACGCGAAAGCGTGAATGACTTCAATTTGCCCGATGATATTGTCGTTCAAGCTTTCCAGCTCTTCCGCCGGTATCCACCACTCCGTATGCCGCGCTCCGCCGACCTGATGGGTAGGGTAGCGGTCCATGAAACTTTTGCGGACATAAAAACGCGTGACATAGCCGGCGCCGCTGGCCGGCACGTTCCATTCGCGCGCGATTTGAATGGCGTATTCGTCGCTGGTGACTGGATAAAAAATTGGCTGCTCAGCGCGGCGCGGCGGCCAGCGGCGGAAGCCATTGGCCTGCACCAGCGCCAATTCTTTAGGGCCTGTGGGGCGATAAAGCGCCACGGTTTCGATTTGATCTTGTAGTAAATAGTCGCAGGCGCGGGCGCGGTGCGACAGCGCATGTTTTTCCGCCACTGCCATCTGGCCGAAAGTGCGCGGGTCGCCATCCGGCTGGAAGATTGGGTCATAGCCAAAACCACCCTGGCCACGCGGCGGCCAGACAATCTGGCCAGAGATTTCGCCGTGAAAGGTGCGGATAGTGCCGTCCGGCCAACAGAGCGCTAGGACGCAGACAAAGCTGGCGCTGCGATCGGGTCTGTCACGCAACTCATGCGCCACGCGCAGCATGGCGGCGTTGAAATCCTTGGCCGCACCAGCCCAGCGGGCGGAATAAATGCCGGGCGCGCCGCCCAAGGCCGCGACGCATAGGCCAGAATCATCAGCCAGCGCCGGCAGGCCGCTAACGATGGCGGCGGCGCGCGCTTTGAGAATGGCGTTATCCTCAAACGTCGCGCCGGTTTCTTCCGGCTCCGGTAACCCATGATCGGCGGCAGAAGACAAAGTCACGCCCAAGGGCAGCAGCAGGCGCTGAAATTCCGGAATCTTGCCGCGATTATGACTGGCGATGATCAGCCGGTCACCTGCGTCGAGCTTGTGCTGCACCAGACTCATTGCGCCGGCGCAGGCGGCATCGGCATCTCGCTTGGCGCCTCCGGCAAGCTCACCGGCGGCGCCGGTGTTGGTTCAACGGCTGGCACGGCCGGCAGAATGTCTGCTTTGGGCGCTGGTTCCAGCACCGGCGGTTCGATGACCGGCAATGGCACGGGCGCCTTGGGCGCCGGCGCTTTGCTGTCAGGCGGTACAACATCCGGCGACAGCAGCACGCCCGGCGCGGTGGTGATGGGCGCCGGCATCAGGCTGTTGTGCCGTGCAGCCTCGCTAGGTGTAATCGGCGCCATGTCCGGCGTTTCCGGCTCCTGCGGCAGCGGCAAGGTGGCCTCGGGCTGCGGTGCGGGCGTGGGCGCTGAAATATCGGGCAAGGATTCCAACATCTCTCGCACTTCCGGTGCGATGTCTTTTGGCACGGCAGTATCAACCGGCTCCGGTGTTTTTTTGGCGGCCGGCTTGGCAGGCTCCACCTTCTTCGCTTCTGGCTTTTTCACCTCAGGCTTCTTCGTTACCGGTTTTTTGGCCTCAGTTTTAGCGGGTGCAGGCTTCTTGGCGTCGGTTTTCTTGCCGTCGCTCTTGGCGGGTTCCGCTTTTTTCGCGTCCGGCTTCGCGGGCTTGGCTTTGACATCATCCTTCGCCTTGGCCGGCTTGTCGTCTTTCTTGGTTGCAGTTTTTGCAGCTTCTTTGGGTTTGGTGGGTTTTTCAGTATTGCCCTTTGGTTTTTCGGTCTCCGGCACCACGGGCGGCAAATCGTCATCCTGCGGCGCTGGTTTGGCGGGCGTGGGCTTTTTGATTGCTGGCTGGGGTTTCTCAACTGTCATCGGCACCGCGCCAGGCGCAGCAGTTTCCGTATCGCAGATTAGCAGCACCAGCCCCAACTCACCGGCAGACCAGAGGAACAGCAGCGATTGCTCGGACTTGTCCGCCGTAAAGACCGTGACTTCCGGCGAGGCGGAGCGCGGCGTGCGCGGCACCAGCTTGAATTTGTTGGCGCCCAGCTGCAACGCCGTGGCGTCAAAAATGTCGTTCACGCGCTTTTGTTCGGCTTGCCGCAAGCGCCAGCCATAGGCTTCGATCGTCCGGCAGCGCCGTTGCAGGTCGGCGGCGACGTTTAGCATCGCGTCTTCAAAACTTTCCGTCACCGGCAGCTGAATCGGCGGGTCGGTAAAGCTGATTCCAGCCAGCGAGGAACGGGAACCTTCGGCGCTTTGCGCCCAGGCCGCCGGCGTCAGGGCAAGCAGGCCGAGAACTAGCACCAGCGACGGAATGAAACGCAGCATCAGGTATTCTCCTGTATTTACAAACAGATAACTCATTCGGCGGCTGCCGGCGCCAGAAAGGCGAACCGACGGCAGCGCCTTGCGGCAGGCAGGATGGACAGGCAAAAACTTTACGAATTGGTGACGATTGTATGAAAGTTTTTGCTTAAGTAGTTGGACTAAATCTTAGCAAGCCGTTTATTTTTGTCCAGCTATGCTAACAACCCTTGGATTGAGCGATTCCAGCGGGATATGAGCCAGGCGCGCGCTATAGAAAACGATAATGTGCTTAGGCTGCTGCCGCTGCCCGGGCGTGGCGAGGGCGCGCTGCAGGATCGGTTGGCGGCAGAAAAGGCTGCGGAGCGCGGCCTGCAGGAAACCCGCGGCCTGGCGGCGCAAAGCCAGCGGCCGGAGAGTTTTTTCACCGTCAATTTCGGTTCTAACAATGCCTTGCCGCCGGCTGCGGCCAACACGGCACGGTCAAACCAGCGCGGCAGCCAGACCGGCAGCGGCCTGCATTTGTCGGACGAGGTGGTGTCCTTCCTGCTTTCCGCGAATGAAGTGGCCGCCGCCGACGCGCCCGAAGCCAACGCCAATTTGCAAACCTATCAAGAAGCGACAGCGTCTTTCCCGCGGTCGAAGCCGAGCCTGTTCAGCCTGGCCGTTTGAGCCGCGCGCCCCAATGTTGAGGAGACTGTAACATGCCTTTCGCCTATCCGTTTTCCGCGCTGGTCACTTTGGCGGCTCTGACCATCTATTTCATCTTTACCGTTAATGTCAGCCGCGCCCGCGTGCGCTACAACGTGCTGGCGCCAAGCACGGACGGGCCGGACGAATTCATGCGCCGCTACCGCGTGCATGTGAACACCTCCGAGCAAATCGTGCTATTCCTGCCGCTACTGTGGCTGGCGGCACTGACGGTGCATGACGGGCTGGCGGCGGCTATCGGCATTTTCTGGCCCGTGGGGCGCTATATCTATGCCCGCGCCTATTACCGCAACCCGGCCAAGCGTGCCCCGGGCTATATCGTCGGCCTGTCAACCGACATCGCCTTATTCATCGTGGCGCTCTACGGTTCCTTGCGGGCGTTGCTTCTCAGTTTTTCTTGAAAAATCGCGGTTACGGCTTTCCCGCCCGATAGACACGGTCTATAGTGCCCACTGGATATTGGCGGGAGTAGGGTCTGATGTCGCGTGCCGTGTTTGCCTGCCTGGTGTTGTTCAGCCTTTCCGGTTGTTCGCCCTATTTCAGTGGCTTTGGCGGCGTGACTTCCGGCGCCAGCGTCGCGCCGGCTAGCGCGGGAACGGGACTAAGCAACGGCGATGCCTGCCGCCAGGCCTGCGAAAGCCGCAT
>CAZBSB010000177.1:0-5358 GCA_964494535.1 uncultured Rhodospirillales bacterium | reverse complement strand
TTCAAAACGAGCCATAAAAATCCTTAATTAGTGTCGGTAGCCTAAAGCAGAATAATCCAAACTACCACATTCCAAAAAAACAAAGTGAAGGCCAGAAAGCCGCGCGCCCATATCAAGCCAAATATTACCAACGCAACCCAAATGCACAGAAACCAATCAGCACTGAATAGACTCTCAAGATCATTCACATGATAACGGCGGAGCGGTGAAAAGTAGCCGCCTCTCGCATGAATTGGCTGTGCATTCAGGAACAACCACGTGACAAAAGCTGTTGGTAATGCAAAAAGAGACACCGCTGCAACCGGTGCGAGTAGCGTCAGAATTTTACCAACAGTCCAAAACAGACCCGTATGTTGTGGGAGCGGTTTTTCCAGCGGCTTGATCGGTCGCGGCAGCTTCCATGTCACGCCGGCAAATCCTCGCCGTAAATTTGCTCGATATTATAGAATTGCCGCACTTCCGGGCGGAAGAGGTGGAGAATGACATCGCCCGCATCCACGAGCACCCAGTTGCCTTCTGCCGTGCCTTCGCTGCGCACCTGGCGGACGCCGATTTTCGCCAGTTCGTCGCGGGCGATGTCGGCGATGGCTGCTATCTGGCGGGCGGCACGGCCGGACGCGATGATGAGATAGTCCGCGATGCTGCTGCGGCCGCGCAGGTCTATGGTCAGAATATTTTCCGCCTGCCGGTCATCCAGCACACGCAGCATGACATCACGGATTTGCTCTGGCAGACCGGATGGTGCGGTCGCCTTGGCCGACTGCTTCACCGGCTTTTTGGCCGGCGCTTTAACGGCAGCGGCTTTTTTACCAAGTGCTTTCTTGGCCACTGACGCAGCGGCTTTGGTCCTACCGGCCTTGGTCGCCGCCGGTTTCTTGCTCTTAGCATCGGCCTTGGCCGGTGCTTTGGTCGCTGCGCGCTTGGCGGCAGGTTTGGCGGATGATTTGACAACAGGCGACTTCTTGACCGGCACGTGCATACTCCTCAGGTTTCGCTGCCGGCAGCATAGCGAATCACCGTTGCGCCTGCAATTGGTGCGCGAAAAGCCGTTTTTTAGCGGCGCTGCCCTTTTTTTGCCACGCCCGATTTGCTATATTAAGCGTATGACTGGCAACAAGCCCCCTTCCCTGCCCCGCGAGGACGACGCCCCCGGCATCGCCGTGAAAGCGCGGCCGAAAACCAAGAAACCGTCACTCTACAAAGTCTTGCTGCTGAATGACGATTATACCCCGATGGATTTCGTGGTGCAGGTGCTGCAGACCTATTTCAACAAGGACTTTGCCGAGGCCAACACCATCATGTTGCATGTCCACCGGCGCGGTGTGGGGCTGTGCGGGGTTTATACGCATGAGGTGGCGGAGACCAAGGTTGGACAGGTCATGGCGGCGTCGCGGCGCGCCCAACACCCGCTGCAATGCACGATGGAAAAGGAATGACTATGCGCGCCAGCCTTGCCGCCGCGCTGACTGTTATCATACTTCTCACCTTTCCCGCCGCCGCGCCCATCTTTTGGCCAAACAGCGACGGCGACCACAGCGAAGGCTATCAGCTCTACCAAGCCACCTGCCGCAACGCGCCGCAACCTCCTGCCTCATGCACGGCTGCAAACGGCATTTTCGCCGGTTTCATCACCCTGCAAAATTCTAAGGTGCCGGACGAAGCCGCGGCAACGGCCGTCGCTAAGGATTATATCGCCGCGCATCCCTGGCCGGCCGTGGCGGATGGTTTTGACTTGCGCTTCCGGCTGGAAGAGCATGACGGACTGCTTTGGAATGGCACGATTTATGCGCCAAAGGATCGTGAAGCGCATGCACTGATTGATGGCGAACTCGTGCCGCCGGTGAAAAGCCGGCCGGTGGGGCATATCTGGGTCAAACCAGACGGCACGGCGTTTTATCCCGTGGGTTACAAGTGAGGTGAGCATGTTGTCGCGCAATCTGGAGATGACCCTGCACCGCTCGCTGGAATGCGCGCAGGAGCGGCAGCATGAATTCACCACGCTCGAACATTTATTGTTCGCGCTGACCGAGGATCAGGACGCCGTGGCGGTGCTGCGCGCCTGCGACGTGGACGTGCCGAAGCTGCGGCTGGAACTCGTGGAATATCTGGACAGCGCGCTGGAAAGCCTGCGCAGCCGCACGCCGCAAGACCCCAAGCTGACGGAAGCCTTCCAGCGCGTGCTGCAGCGCGCCGCCATCAATGTGCAGTCGGCAGGACGCGAGGAAGTGACCGGCGCCAATGTGCTGGTGGCCATGTTCTCCGAGCGGGAGAGCCACGCGGTCTATTTCCTGCAAAACTATAATATGACGCGTTTTGACGCGGTGAACTACATTTCCCACGGCATCACTAAAACCATGCCGAGCGCCGAGGCGCCGGGCGTGAGCGGCGCCGATGAAGACGCCAGCGCGGAGCGCACCGTGCGACGCGGCAAGGAAGCGCTGGAAGCCTATTGCATCAATCTCAACCTCAAGGCCAAGCAGGGACGGGTTGACCCGCTCATCGGCCGCGTGGCGGAGGTGGAGCGCACCATCCAAATCCTGTGCCGGCGGCAAAAGAACAATCCGCTGCTGGTGGGCGACCCCGGCGTGGGCAAAACCGCGATCGCCGAGGGGCTGGCGCGCCGCATTATCAACCAGGAAGTGCCTGAAGTGCTGGCCGGCGCCACCATCTTCGCGTTGGATATGGGCGCGCTACTGGCCGGCACGCGTTATCGCGGCGATTTCGAGGAACGATTGAAGCAAGTGCTGAAGGCGCTGCACGATCTGCCGCAGGCGGTGCTGTTCATTGACGAGATTCACACCATCATCGGCGCTGGCGCTACCTCCGGCGGCTCTATGGACGCCTCCAATCTGCTGAAACCGGCGCTCGCTTCCGGCACGCTGCGCTGCATCGGCGCAACGACGTATAAGGAGTTCCGCCAGCATTTCGAGAAAGACCGCGCGCTGGTGCGGCGCTTCCAGAAAATCGACATCAACGAACCGAGTATCGCCGACACCATCAAAATCCTGCAGGGGCTGAAAAGTTATTATGAGGAGCATCATCAGGTGCATTTCACCGGCGACGCGGTGAAGAGCGCGGTGGAACTGTCCGCCCGCTATATCAACGACCGCAAGCTGCCTGACAAGGCGATTGACGTGCTGGACGAAGCGGGAGCGGCGCAAATGCTGCTGCCCATCGCGAAGCGCAAGCGCAGCCTGGGCGTCAAGGATATTGAGTCCATCGTGGCCAAAATCGCCCGCATTCCGGCCGCCACCGTGTCGCAGGATGACAAATTGATGCTCCAGCATCTGGAGCGTGATTTGCTCCGGCTGGTCTATGGCCAGGACGAAGCGATTGGCGCGCTGGTCGCCGCCATCAAGCTGGCGCGGGCGGGGCTGCGCGAGCCGGAAAAGCCCATCGGCTCCTATTTGTTCTCCGGCCCCACCGGCGTGGGCAAGACCGAAGCCGCGCGGCAATTGGCGCTGGCGCTGGGCATTGAACTCAAGCGCTTCGACATGTCCGAATACATGGAGCGCCATGCCGTCAGCCGGCTCATCGGCGCGCCGCCGGGTTATGTCGGTTTCGACCAGGGTGGACTGCTGACCGACGCGGTGGATCAGCACCCGCATTGTGTGCTGCTGCTGGACGAAATCGAAAAAGCGCATCCGGACGTGTTCAATATTCTGCTGCAAGTGATGGATCACGGCAAGTTGACGGATCATCAAGGCAAGCAAGTCAATTTCCGCAACTGCATTCTCATCATGACCACCAATGCCGGCGCCGCTGATTTGGCCAAGCCGCCCATGGGCTTCAACCGCGCCGGCCGCAATGGCGAAGACACCGAGGCGATCAGCAAATTGTTTACGCCGGAATTCCGCAACCGGCTGGATGCCATCATCGCCTTCAAGCCGCTCAGCGAAGCCACCATCGGCAAGGTCGTGGAGAAATTCATCCTGCAGCTGGAAGCGCAGCTGAGCGACCGCGGCGTGACGCTGGAACTGACGCCGGCGGCGCGCGCCTGGCTGGGTACCAAAGGTTATGACCAGAATTATGGCGCCCGCCCACTGGCGCGCGTCATCCAGGAGAAGGTCAAACAGCCGCTGGCGGAAGAGTTGCTGTTCGGGCAACTGGCCAAAGGCGGCGCCGTGACCATCGGCCTTGACGAAGCCGCCGACAAGCTGACCTTCAGCTTCGCCGCCGGCGCCGAGCCCCCGGCGCGCGGCAAAGGAGAAAAACCCAAGAAAACCAAAGAGCCGGCAACGGAATAAGCCTTTGTTTCCCTCCGCCGCTTCGCTTATAAAGGCTCGGGGGAGGAAGCACGATGCTCCAGGTGAAATTGACCGGCGTGGGCACCGGCGTGGCGATTATTCTGCCGCGTGAGGCGCTGGCACATTTGCAAGCCGACAAAGGCGACAATCTGTGGCTCATCGAGACGGCGGACGGCTATCGCCTGTCCAGGCACGACCCCGCCTTCATTGATCAGATTGATGCGGCGCAGGACATCATGCAGTCCATGCGCGAGGCGCTGCACGAAATGTCGAAATAGCGCCCATGGCCACTGAACCCATTTGGCTGCGCCGCGACGCGGTGATCGCGATGCATAAGGTGCAGATCGCCGAACATGGCGGCAAGCCGGGGATGCGCAACGCCAAAGGGCTGGAGACCGCCCTGGCGCGCCCCGTGGAATATCATGCCAGTAGCAAACCACCGCTACCCGATCTCGCGGCCAATTATGCCAGCAGCATCCTCCGCAAGCTGCCTTTCATGGACGGCAATAAGCGCATGGCTTTCGTTTGCGCGCTGACCTTCCTGCGGCTCAACGGCCTGCAATTCACCGGCACCAGCGGCGAAAGCGCGTCCATCATGATGCGCTTGGCCAAGGGTCGCGCTTGCGAGAACGATCTCGCGGAATTTCTGCGCGGCCAGGTCAAACCCTGGCAGAAAAAAACCAAAGCCGGACGATGATGGCCAAGCCGGATATCGCCGCGGCGCTAGGGCTGGTGCCCGGGCAGTCGCTGGAGTTGCTCAAGGCGCTGCATATCGTGACGCGTGACGGCGCTATTAATCAGGATAGCCGGCGCAAGCTGAAGCAAGTGCGGCATCTGGCGCAATTTCTGCAGCCACCCATCGCCGCCGCCCTGGCGCAACGCGGCACCCTGACACTCGTGGATCACGGCGCCGGCAAATCCTATTTCGGTTTTATTCTCTATGATTGGTATTTGCGCGGCACCACGGCGCAAGTGTTCGGCGTGGAAACCCGCGCTGAATTGGTGGCGCGGGCGGAAGCCCTGGCCGCCAGCGCCGGCTTCAGCGGGATGCATTTTCTGCATTCATCGGCCGCCGACGCCGCGCAGAGCGCCGCGCTGCCGGCGCAGGTGG
>CAZBSB010000176.1:0-5367 GCA_964494535.1 uncultured Rhodospirillales bacterium | reverse complement strand
TGCAGATCAAACACTTCCGGGCTGGCCAGGCGGTTGAAGCCGATGACCACCCGTCTGGCGCGCCGCTTGACGGCCAGCGTGGCGCGGCGCCGGCTGCGCGGCGGGCTGACCAGCGGCGCCTCAACCTGGCTGCACACCAAACCGTTATCACGCAGCGCCTCGATGACAATCTGGTGCTTCCAAGCTGCATAGGCGTCAAGCGCCATATGCTGCATCGTGCAGCCGCCGCAAACGCCGAAATGCTGGCAGGGCGGTGCAGTATGCAAGGCTGCTTTGGCGATGATGGTGGGTGCTATCAGGCTGCCATCCGGCGCGATTTCACCGCGCACCGTATCGCCCGCCAGTGCGCCCGGCACGAACAGGCGCCGGCTGTCATGCAGCACGATGCCGTCGCCCTGACGGCCGTTGGCGCTCACGGTAAATTCAGGCATGAGCCACTTTGGACAGGCGATGATCCGGGCAATCCAGCTGAATATCAGCGGGCGTTAGCGACTGCCCGAGGAGCCGGCAATAATCCGGCTTGTCGCCCGTGCCGCCGACAAAATGCGCGCAGGAAAAACACATGCCCTGACGCGGCACCAGGCCGTTCTGTTCCAGCCGGCGCAACACTACGACCATATTTTGCCAAAGTTCAGCAGAAGACGGCTCGCCAATATCGGCCAAGGCGGCGGAAAAAACCTGCATTTCAGATTGCAGTTGTGCTGCCGCCGTGGCGCCGTTCGGCGTCAGCGCCAACTGCGCCCGCCGGCTATCCGCCGCGTCGGCTACGCGGCACAGCAGAGATTTACGCTCCAAAGCCTGGATGCAAGCGCTCATCGTCGCTTTGGTCACGCCGCAGCGCGCCGCCGCCTCGCTGACCGTGTTCGCCGCCGTATGCTCCGCCAGCAAGACGAGAACCTGCGCCTGCAGCGGCGTCAGCCGATGCCGCTGGCCGCTCGCCCACAGGCGTGTGCGCACACTGCTTTGCACACGCTCGAACGCCGCGAGAATTTTTCCCTCAGGCGACAAAGCCGGTGTCTCTGCCCGGTCGCGCCATGAATTTCATGCCGCGACCGGCGCAGTCCGATCAGTGGCAGCCACCGCCGCAACAGCCGGTCACGGCTTTGCGAACATCCTTCAGGCTGGCGCCGAAATTGATGTGCAGCACATTGCCGTTCAGCACCAGTGCCGGCACGGATTGAACGCCGGCCTTGGCGGCGTCGGCAAACTTGTCCGGGTCTTGCGCCAGGTGGACGATTTCCACGTCATATTTGCTCTTGTCCACCATGGCCATGACGTCCTGCTCAGCAGAGACGCAAACGGGGCAGCCGGCATGATAGAAAACGGCGGTATTGGGCATGGTTCCTCCAAAACTGGAATAAAATGGTCAGTAGTGCTGACGATATAGTGCAGCCCAGATGTTTTGACAAGGCCAAGTGAAAAATCAGGCTACACCCGGCGCGGCATCGTCATCCGTCGCGTGGCTGATGCGCTCATGGCGTTTGCGCCAGAGCAGCCAGCCCTGAAACCCGGTCAGAGCGACGGCCGTGATGATTTGCGCGATGCCGGCGCCCGCCAACCCCCAGAGCCAGACACACACGATATTGCTCAGGCTCGCCACCACGAGGTTGCTGAAATAGGACAGGCTGAGCGCTTTGTCCTGATGGCGGGCATAAAGCGCGTAATTGCTGACATCGGCCTGAAATTTGATCCAGAAAGCCAGCAGCATCATGTAAAACAGGTTCATATAATCCAGCGCCAGCGGCTTGTTGACGAATTGCACAATGGGCAAAATCGCCACGCCGGCCAGAATGCAGGCCAGGCCACCGCCCAGCGCCATGCGCCAGGACAACGCCTTGAACCGGCGCCAGAACACCGCCTCATCCTGCTTTTTATAATCGGCGATAAGCTTGGGATATTCCGTCACCAGCACACCCGTCTGCATCAGCACCTGCACAGCATAGGCGAACGACCAGAACATCACGAACACGCCTGCCAGCTCCAGATTGGTCAGCCAAGTGATGACGTAGCGGTCCACATACATGCTGCCATTCATGGTGAGGATGGCGACGAACATGGGCATCCCGCGCCGCAAGGCCGTCTTCGTCCAGCTCCAGTTGGCTGGGTTGCGGCAAGCCTGCAGCAGCGGCAAATGGCGCATGAACAGCCAGCCGCACAGCCAGGACAACACGGCGCCCCACAACCAGCCCTGCAGCACGACATCCAGCGTCCGATAAGCCGGATCGAGCAGCCCCAGCGCGATGGGCGGCACCGCCCACAAGCCGTTGGTGATGGCGAAGATGAAATTCGTGGCCAGTGACCGATGCATGGCGATAAGGCTATTGCCTAGTTCCAGCACCTGGTGCGCAACGATAAGCAGCGCGACGGAATAGAGCGCATAACTCTGCCATTCTGCCGGCACCCACGGCCATACCGCCAGGGTCAGCGCCAGCACCCCGCAGTAGCCGAAGAGATAGACCAGATACTGATCGCGGATGATGCGCGCCTGTTTTTCCGGCGCGATGTCCACGATGTCGCGGTTGGCCACGAAGTAAAGCCCGAAGCCGATGACCTTGGTGCCGATGACGTTGGCGGCCTGCAGCAGACCGAGGATGCCCACCGCCTCCAGCCCGATATAGCGCGTGACATAAATCATCAGGCCAAACTTAGCGAGCAGCGAACCGCCACGCAGACCGAGATTCAAACCAAGGCGAAAGAGCTTCTTCAACATACGGAGCACAAAACCTGTAACAAGTAATCTCTACTGATTGACGATGGCGCGGTTGTATAGCCTGGACTGTGGAAAAACCGCCATGATTAACTTATCGGACTTACCCACACAGCGACTGTGCAACAAATGTTGCGCCGCAACACTGGTTAAATTTCTGAATTAACGTGCTTTTTTGCAACGCAACAAGTAAATTTTGCATAA
The DNA here is from genome assembly GCA_964494535.1 of uncultured Rhodospirillales bacterium. GTDB lineage: Bacteria > Pseudomonadota > Alphaproteobacteria > UBA9219 > RFNS01 > JAGOHT01. Next base: position 2,456 of record CAZBSB010000176.1, on the reverse strand, counting down.
GCAAGTATTTATCCACTGGTTATTTTCGTTACAAAATGTTTAATATCCGGTCAACCAAGAGCCTATTGCGGCGACAAAATTCAAGAACAAGGTAAAAAATCCGTTACGCTTCTGAAACGGTGATTGCCGGAAAGATTAGAGGAAGATTATGGCCGTACAGACGATTCGTAAGATCGAACAACTCAGCGAACACCGCACCAAAAAAACTTCTTCTACCGGCAACACGCTGCCGTCTTTCCGCTTGGCGCCGCTCGCCGCCCCGCAAGCTTTGAGCAATACGCAGCAGCCTTTGCGACTTTTTATTGCGAGTGACGCGATTGCGATTGTCATAAGTTTTGTTTTGGCCTGGCTGACGGCCATGGCCACCAACCGCCTGCTGTTCGGCGCGGGCTTTCCGGCTTTGTTCAGCCTGGAGCAATCCACCCACGCCATCAATTTCTTCACTATCTGCATCGGCTTGACGCTGTGGTTCGGCCACCGTGGCCATTACCGCAACCGCTTGCCCTTTTGGACGGAAATTCAGCAAATCGCCACCGCCGCCGGTTTCTGCATGTTGCTGGACAGCTTCGTGCAATTGGCAACGCGGCAAGACCCTTCCCGTCTGCTCCTGGTGGGCAGCTGGATCATCACCGGCCTGTTCATCGTCCTGATGCGCGCCTTCGTGCGCAGCCAGCTGCAGCGCAACAAGCAATGGCAGGTGCGCACCCTGGTCATCGGCGGCGGTCAGACGGCGGATGACGCCAAGGCCGCGCTGGCTTCCGAGCCGCGCCTGGGCTACCGCATCGTCGGCCAGATCGCCGATTTCGCCGAGCATCTGGAAGACGCACAAGGCAACTGGACGCGCCTGTGCAATTGGTATGGCGCCGATTTTGTGCTTATAGCGCTCGACGGTGAGGATTTGCAGAAGGCCGAAGATTTCATCGCCGATTTGACGCGCGAGCAGGTGCCGTTTGCCGTGGTGCCGCCCCTGCGCGGCGTGCCGGTGCTGGGCATGGAAACGCAGTATTTCTTCAACCACGACGTCATGCTGATGACGCGCTGCAACCGGCTGGAATCCTTCCTGCCGCGCTTCGTCAAGCGCAGCTTCGACGTGTTGATCTCCGGCGGCGCCTTGCTGGCGCTGTCGCCGCTCTTCGCCTTCGTCGCGCTGATGATCAAACGCGACGGCGGCTCCGCGTTTTATTCTGACCGCCGCATCGGCGTGGATGGCCGCGTGTTCGGCTGCCTGAAATTCCGCTCGATGATCGTCAACTCCAAGCAGGTGTTGGAAGACCATCTGGCGACGAACGCTGAAGCCGCGGCCGAATGGGCGCAAACCCAGAAGCTGAAGAATGATCCGCGCGTCACCAAGATCGGCAAATTCATTCGCAAGACCAGCGTGGATGAGCTGCCGCAGCTGATCAATGTGCTGAAGGGCGATATGAGCCTGGTGGGGCCGCGCCCGGTCAATATGCCGGAAATCGCCCGCTATGGCCGCGACGCCACCTTCTATCAACGCGTGCGCCCGGGCATCACCGGCCTGTGGCAGGTGAGCGGCCGCAACGACGTGTCCTATGAGCGCCGCGTACAGCTGGATCGCTGGTATGTGCGCAACTGGTCGCTATGGACGGATATCGCCATCCTGTTCAAGACTGTGCCGGTGCTGCTGTTCCGCAAGGGCGCTTACTAAACCTCACGCAAATCTTCCGCAAACCCCCGATGTCTGGCATCGGGGGTTTTTGCTTGCGCCGCCGGACAAAACCCGTATTTTCACGCTTTATTGCGTCTATGAACGAAGGAGCTGACCCATGGCCACTATCCTCATCATCGGCGCCGGCGCCGCCGGCAGCGTTGTGGCCAAGAAGTGCGCGCTGAACCGCGACGTCTTCACGACCATCCATCTGGCCAGCCGCACCTTGGCGAAATGCGAGAAGGTGCAGCGCGAAGCGGCATCCCGCATCGAGATTTCGCAGGTGGATGCGGACGATGTTGCCGCAACCGTGTCGCTCATCAACCGCGTCAAGCCGCAGTTGGTCGTCAATATGGCGCTGCCTTATCAGGACTTGCCCATCATGGATGCCTGCCTGCAAACCGGCGTTTCTTATCTGGACACGGCGAATTACGAGCCGAAGGATGAGGCGAAGTTTTGTTATAAGTGGCAGTGGGATTACCAGCAGCGCTTCAAGGACAAGGGCATCTTGGCCGTGCTGGGCTGCGGTTTTGACCCCGGTGTGACCAATATTTTCTGCGCCCACGCGCAGAAACATCTCTTCGACAGCATCCAGACGATTGACATCATTGACTGCAATGCCGGCGACCACGGCAAGAGCTTCGCCACCAATTTCAATCCGGAGATCAATATCCGCGAAGTGACGCAGCGCGGCAAATATTGGCAGAACGGCCAGTGGATCGAGATTGATCCGCTCTCCATCAGCAAGATGATTGACTATCCCGGCGTGGGGCCGAAGAAATCCTAT
>CAZBSB010000175.1:0-5373 GCA_964494535.1 uncultured Rhodospirillales bacterium | reverse complement strand
ATTTGGCCAGCATGAGCCAGCGCCCGCGCGCTGACGGCCAGCACGCGCAACAGGCCTTCGGAATCCTTATGGTCGAAGCTGCCTTCGCGCTCCATGGAGCCGTCATTGCTGAACAGGGAATGTGGCGCTTCCTTAGCTTCCACAAACGTGATGGCGCCTTTGTAGAGCGAGACCGTGACCGTCCCCGTCACCAATTTGACCAGCGGGGCGATGGCCGCCCGCGCCATGCTGGTGCCCACATCGTTCCAATAACCTTGGTAAATCTGCTTGGCGATATACAGGCTCATCTGGTCATAAAGCTCCCGCGCACGCCGGTCAGCCACCAGCTGCAGCACGAAGGCGAAAGTGGTGCAGAGCAGTTCCATGCCCGGCGCTTCATAAACGCCGCGCGATTTCACTCCTACAAAGCGGTTTTCTACCAAATGTAGCCCGATGCCGACGCCATGGCGGCCGGCGATAGCATTGGCCTGCGTAACCGCCGTAAACACATCCACCGGCTGGCCGTTGATGGCCACCGGCACGCCGGCTTCAAACCGGATGGTCACCTGCTCGGCCTTATCTGGCGCTTTTTCCGGCCACACGCCCATACCGGGCGAAACCAGCTGCGCGCCGGTGCTGAGCGATTCCAGCTTGCCGCCTTCATGTGTCAAGCCCAGCAGATTGGCATCCGTGGAATAAGGCTTGTCCCGCGTCGCGGTGATGGGAATGCCGTGCTGCTCGCAATATTCGATCATCGGCTGCCGGCCGCCGAAGCGATCCAGAAACGCCTGGTCGCGCCACGGCGCATAAACGTCCATCTCCGGCATCAGCATGTTGGTGATGAGCTGGAAGCGCACCTGATCGTTGCCGCGGCCGGTCGCGCCATGGCTCCAGATTTTAATGCCGCGCTTCTTCACCTCCGGCAGCAGCCCCGCCACCGTGACATGCCGCGCGATGCCGGTGGTGTTCCAGTAGCGCCCTTCATAACAGGCCTGCGCCTGCATCACGTCAATGCCCGCCTGCGCGATCTGCCGGTGCAGATTGACCGAGACATAATCCACCGCGCCGGAAGCGCGCATCCGCTTTTCAATGGCCCCGAAATCGCTTTCGTCCGGCTGCGCCAGATCGGCCGTCACCGCCACCACTTTGACGCCCAGTCCCGTCAGCCAGTGCGTGATGGTGCAGCTGTCCAACCCGCCGGAAGCGGCGAAGGCGATGGTCTGGCCTTTTAAGTCTTTGACGTTCATGGCGCGTTTCTCCTGGAAAAATCGCGCGCATCATAAAGGCTGGAGGGAAAAGGTCAATCAGACCCGATGATAGTCCTGATACCAGCGCACGAAATGCTCCAGCCCCTCGGCGATGCTGACCTTAGGCTGGAAGCCGAAATCGCGGGTGCTGGCCGTGATGTCGGCGAAGGATTCCGGCACGTCGCCCAACTGCATCGGCACCCCGACCGTGATGGCCTGCTTGCCCCACAGCCGTTCCAGAATAGCCACGAAATCCGCCAGCACTTCGATGCGCGAATTGCCGAGATTATAGACTTGGTGCGCCGGCTCACCAGCGCTGCTAGCCGGCACATGGCGCATCACCGCCGTCACGCCATTGACGATGTCGTCAATATAGGTGAAGTCGCGCTTCATCTGACCGTGGTTATACAGTTCAATGGTCTTGCCGCTCAGAATGGCGTCGCTGAAGATATAGGCTGCCATGTCAGGCCGCCCCCAGGGACCATAGACGCTGAAAAAGCGAAGCCCTGTGAGCGGAATCTGGAACAGATGGGCATAAGCATAACCGAACAATTCATCCGCCCGCTTGGTCGCGGCATAGAGCGAGATCGGCCGCGTCACCGGGTCTTCCACCGCAAACGGAATTTTGGTGTTGCCGCCATAGACGGAGGACGAGCTGGCATAAACAAAGTGCCGCAGCTTGGGCAGACGCCGCGCCCCTTCCAGCAGCACCACCTGCGCCGTGATGTTGGACTCGATATAGGCGTATGGATTAACCAGCGAGTAGCGCACCCCCGCCTGGGCGGCGAGATGCACCATTTCCGTTATTTCGTTTTGGTACCGCGTAAAAATCTCCGCCATCGCCGCCTGGTCGGCCAGGTTGACGCGGTAGTGAGTGAAGCCGGGATGCGCGGCCAGCCGCGCCAGCCGCGCTTCTTTCAGACGCACGTCATAATAATCATTGACGACATCGCAGCCGATGACGCGGCGCCCATCTTTCAACAGCCGTTCCGCCACATGATAACCGATGAAGCCGGCCACGCCGGTGACCAAAACCGTCATGCGCTACAGGCTCCAATAGCGCGCGCCATTCGGCACCTGCGCCGGCGTGAGCGCCGATTTGATATCCACCAGCACGCCGCCAGGCTGCAGGCGCTGCTGCCATTGCGGCCAATCATCCAACACCTGGCGGTGCGGCACGGCGAGAATGAGCGCGTCCAGCGCCGTCAGTGCCGCGGCATCGTCCAGCGCGATGCTATATTCATGCTGGGCATGGGCGGCATCAGCCAACGGGTCATGCACCAGCACGGTGCAGCCAAAGTCGCGGACGGCGGTGATGATCTCCGGCACGCGGCTGTTCCGCAGGTCGCGCACATTTTCTTTAAACGCCAACCCCAGCACGCCGACGCGCGCCCCCGCCTTGAAACGCTGCGCACCGACCAAGAGCTTGACCAGTTTTTCGGCGATGAATTGCGGCATGGAGTCGTTGATGCGCCGGCCGGAGAGAATGACCTGCGGGTGATAACCCAGCGCCTCGGCGCGGGTGGTCAGATAATAAGGGTCAACGCCGATGCAATGGCCGCCTACCAACCCCGGCGTGAATTTCAGGAAATTCCATTTGGTGCCGGCCGCCGCCAGCACATCCTGCGTGCGGATATTTAGCCGATCGCAGATCAGCGCCAGCTCGTTCATCAGCGCCACGTTCAAATCGCGCTGCGTGTTCTCCAGCACTTTGGCGGCCTCCGCCACCGCGATGTTCGGCGCCTTGTGCAGCCCGGCGGTGACCACCGCACCATAAACCTGTTCCATGCGCGCCAGCGAAGCGTCATCCTCGGCGGCAATGACCTTCGTGATGGTCTCCAACCGGTGCAACTTATCGCCCGGGTTGATGCGCTCTGGCGAATAGCCCAGCCGGAAATCCGACCCCGGCTGTTTGCCAGAAACGGCCGCGATGCGCGCGCGGCAAATCTCCTCCGTCAGGCCAGGATAGACAGTTGACTCAAAGACGATCAGCGGCACCGCCCCCTGCCCGCTGCTCTGCTTCAGCGCCTTGCCAATCGTGTCGCAGGCACCCAGCACCGGCGTCAAATCCGGCCGCTTGGCGGCGTCAATCGGCGTCGGCACGGTCACGATGATGAAGCTGCAGCCGGCCAGCGGCGCTGGGTCAGCAGTCAGCGTGGCCTTTAGCCCCTTGAGGTCAGCTGAACTGGTTTCATCCGTCCAGTCATGCCCCGCCTGCAACGCAGCCACGCGCTTGGCGTCAATATCGAAGCCGATAACGCCGGGAAAATGCCGCGCCAGCGCCACTAGCAGCGGCAGCCCAACATAGCCCAGCCCGATGACCGCAATTTTTTCCGTCATGATTCGCCCGTGTTTTGTCGCGCAACCCAAAGCACGGAATGAGCCGCAAGGCAATCCCCGGCCGGAACGCGCTTACTGATGGCAGCTATGTTATGGCCGCAGCTTGGCCAACACCCGTTCTGCGGCCTGTCCCAAGGTTTCGGCAGGAAATTCCGCGCAGACGGCCAACAGTTCTGTGCGTAAAGCTGCAGGCTCCAGTTTTTCGGCCACAATCGCGCCGTCCGCGTTGCGAGCGGCGATGAAACCCGCCAGCCACCCCAGTTCGCCATCCAGCGCGGTCTGGTTTTGCACGGCCTGCAACACGCTGGCGCAGCTGGTATCGGCGCGCGGATCACGCGCGGCGTTGGCATCCGCCTGCTCCGCTGCCGGCTTGACCGACATTTGGGCGACGAGTTTTTGCGGCACCACGGGTGGCTGATTGCCCAAGTTTCGCCACCCCAGCAAATAGGCGGCGACGAGGGTAATGCCCAGCACCAGACCGAAAATGAGCAAAACTTTCATGCCGACTCCGCTTTTCTGCGGCGAAAAGCCGCGTTGCAGTAATTGTAGCCAGGTGCAGCCTGGGGGCAAGGCTTCTCTTGCTCTCTATCTTGCGATTCATTCTTACTTATAGTATGCAGAAGCCAAGATTATCCTGCCCAGGTGCCTCATGCTCGCAGCCTTGTTGATCGTGTTCCGTGAAGTTCTAGAAGCCGGGCTCATCATTGGCATCGTGCTGGCTGCCACGCGCGGTGTGCCGTTGCGCGGCCGCTGGATTGCGGGCGGCGTGGGCGCCGGCCTGCTCGGCGCGGGTCTGGTGGCACTGTTCACGGAAACGCTGGCAGCCGCCATGGACGGCGTGGGGCAGGATATCTTCAACGCCTCCATCCTCGGCATCGCCGTGGCCATGCTGACCTGGCATAATGTCTGGATGGCACGCCATGGCCGCGCCATCAGCCAGCAATTCCGCAGCCTGGGTCAAGCCGTGAGCGAAGGCAGCCGCACTTTGCTGGCGCTGGCCATCGTCATCGCCGTGGCCGTGCTGCGCGAGGGAGCGGAGATCGTGCTGTTCCTTTATGGCATTGCCTTGTCGGCGAAGGCTGGTTTTCAGCAGATATTGCTGGGGGGCGCCCTCGGCCTGGCGCTGGGCGCGGCCTTGGGTTATGGCACCTATCGCGGGCTGTTGAAAATCCCCTCGCGCCATCTGTTCGCCGTCACCAGCTGGCTCATAGCCCTACTGGCCGCCGGCATGGCGGCGAATGCCATCGGCTATCTGCATCAGGCCGAAATCGTGGCGGTGCTGGATCGCACGGCCTGGAACACCTCCGCCTTCCTGGATCAACAATCCGTCATCGGCACCCTGCTGCACGCCCTCATCGGTTACACCGCGCAACCCACCCAGGCCCAAGTAGTGGCCTATGGCGCGACGCTGGCTACCATTTTCGTGCTGATGCGCCTCTGCGCGCCGCGATCCGTCCCGACACTGGCCACGACTAGCAGCGCGACCTGAGACAATCTTATGTTTGATTTTGTCGCGTGACAAAATCGCCGACGCGATTTTGTGAACCCAACATTGTTTGGAGTCGTGGGTTCCAATCCCAATCGTCGCGACCATACCCATCCCCGTTAAAGCGGGGGATGGGAATGGTCGGAGTAGCGGGATTTGAACCCACGACCCTCAGTCCCCCAGACTGATGCGCTACCAGGCTGCGCTATACTCCGACGCGTCTCCATTCCACCGGGCAGGCCGGTGGCGAAGTGCGCGCACTATACTCAGCGGCTCGGAGGGTCGCAACCCCTTCACATCGGCAATTTTAACTGATGAACC